>CAZSKV010000854.1:0-3081 GCA_964607495.1 uncultured candidatus Brocadiaceae bacterium | reverse complement strand
CGCGCCGCGCGGTGCGCGAGAACCATGGCGACGAGCTGTTCGGAGTCGTCGCCTACGTGCTGCTCTGCCAGTTCGCGATGCCGTTCACGGCCCTCTACTTCGGCTTGCAGGCCGTGCACGCGGACCTCGAGGACCGGACCTCGACCTATGCGTTCCTGCGGCCGGTGCCGCGCTCGAGCCTGCTGCTCGGCAAGTGGCTCGCCGCCACCGTGGTGACGATCGCGCTGAGCTGGTGCGCAGTCGGCGCGCTCCACGGTGGACTCGCGGTGGTGCCGCGGCCGTGGCGCGGCGGGATCGGGCCCGATGTGGCGATGGCGATCACGTTCGCGCTCGGCATCGCGCTCGCCGTGCCGGCCTACGTCGCGGTCGGAGCCCTGTGCGGCGCCTGGTTCCGGCGGCCGCTGCTGATCGCGATCGCCTTCCTGATCGGCTGGGAGGTCATCGTCTCGGTGCTGCCCCCGGAAGCCGGCGTGCGGGGTGCGACGGTCGCCGACCCGATGCGCCGCTGGCTCGAAGCCCGCGTGCACCCGACCGGCGACCTGGCCGAGGTCCTGAGCGTGAACATGCGCGGATTCGATCCGGGCCGGCTCGGCGATCCGGCGCGTGCGATCGTCCGCTTCACCTTGATCGCGCTCGTGCTGGCGCTCCTGGGTTTCACGCGCCGCGAATACGATTCGCGGCCACGCGACTGATGCCAGTTCCTCGTGGGTCCACCGGTTCGGGGCGCGCGGTCGCGAGGGGTTGCAGCGTGTCCGCATGAACATGCCACCGCCGGCCGACTGGCAGGTACCTCCCGAGCACCAGGCAGAGGATCTGCGTACGCAGATCAGCTGGTTCAACCGGCTCCGCCTGCTCGCGGTCGCGGGCGTCGCCGTGGCGACCTTCGTCGCCGACCAGGCCCTGGGCTGGCTCGAGCGCGCCTGGCCGCTCTATCTGCTCTGCGGCTTCACGCTGCTGGTCGACCTCGGCTACATCGCCTGGTTTCCGCGGCTGGCCGCTGCCGCGCCGCGGGCGCTGCGCCGCCATGTGCATCTGCAGATCGGTCTCGATCTGCTGGTGTTGACGCTGCTGTTGCAACAGACCGGCGGCGTCGGCAACCCCTGCGTGCTGTTCTACCTGTTCCACGCCTTCATCGCCGCCCTCGTGCTCTCACGCCGGGCCGCGTTCGTGGTTGCCGGCGTGGTGCTGCTCTGCGTCGCCGGTCTCGGCCTCGGGCAGCTCGAGGGTGTCGTGCCCGTCGCGGCGACGCACCTCGCATGGGTGGACATCGGCCGGATCGGACGTGCCGGTTTCGCAGTCTGGTTCGGTGTGTTCGCACTCACCGTTGGGGTCTCGGTGTACTTCGTCGACACGATCGTGACCAAGCTGCGCGAGCGGGAGGCCGAGTTGCGGCGCCTCGCCCGCCAGCTCGGCCAGAGCGAGAAGCTGGCTTCGATCGGCACGCTCGCCGCGGGCGTGTCGCACGAGATCAACAACCCGGTCGCGGTGATCCAGAGCAAGGTGCAGATCCTGCGCTACCGGATCGCGGATGGCGACCCTGGGGACGTGCTGCTCAAGGAGCTCGAGGTGATCGAGAAGCACACGCAGCGCATTGCCCAGATCACCAAGGGACTGCTGACCTTCTCCAAGGAGGCGCCGCTCGCGTTCGTGCCGTTGGCGGTGAACCCGCTCGTCGAGGAGGCGATCGATCTCGTACGCGTCCCCTTCCAGCAGGCGAGCCAGGGCGTCGAGGCGGAGCTCGATGCCACGGATCCGCGCATCCAGGGCTCGGCGAACCACCTGTTGCAGGTGTTCGTGAACATCCTGCTGAACGCGCGCGATGCCTCGCCGTCGGGCTCGGTACTCAAGGTCCGGACCCGTGCGGGGGAAGGACGCGTCACGGTGACCTTCGCCGACCAGGGCGCGGGCATCGCCCCCGAGAACCTCGCGAAGATCTTCGACCCGTTCTTCACCACCAAGGACGTCGACAAGGGCACTGGCCTCGGTCTGGCGATCACGCATGGGATCGTGCAGAACCACCGCGGCACGATCGAGGTCGAGAGCGATGTCGGCAGGGGCACCACCTTCCACGTGCATCTGCCGCGACTGCTCGCAGACTCCTAGTCGGACCGCCACGGCGCGGCCGCAACATCTTGGGGTGGTCGTCAAGAAAGCGCTTGCTGGAGCCGAGCGTGGTCTCTATAGGTTCGCCTCGTGCTGGGCGGTCATTCCCCTGGGAGGGGGCCGCACGGAGGCAAGCCCCGCAACAGGCGGTTCGGGGTGCGCCGGAACCCGCCGCCTGATGGTCCTTGGTTGTGTGACTGGCTGACTCGAGCGGAGGCTGCGAACCCCGCTCTCTCCCTCAGCGGTAGGTGTTCCCGCATCGCCGGGGCCCCTGGCTCCGGCGATGTTCTGTACCGGGTCGGGTCGCGGTGGGGATGCGAGTGCCGGACTCCGCGCGCCTGGGGCAAGCATGCGGGAACATCCGGGAAACGACGCGGGCGAGGCCAGAGGGCCTCGCCCGCGCATGGATCCGTGTCCCTTCCGATCTCAGAAGCGAACGTCCACGACCTGATCCACGCGGAAATCGAAGCTGATCTCCTTCTCCACGTTGATCAGGCGGCCGGTGCCCTTGAACTCGTTGAAAATGATGGCACCAGCCATGCTGCGACCATCGTCGAGACTCAGCTCGACCCAGTCGGCCTGGCGTGCGTTCATCAAGAGATCGTAGACCTGTTCGCGACTCGGCTTCTTGAGCCTGCGTTCCATCATCATGGCAACACCTCTCTGTCATTCCTGCTGGTTCTGACTTGAGCCCATGCGGAGCCCCGGATGGCCCGGCAGCCCCGCCCATGCTGCGAGAAGGATCGTCGACCACGTCTCGAAGCGCGCTGGATCCTGCCACAGCTTCGGCGACCCGACAAGGTGCTCGAACCCCCCTGCCAGCTTGGAGGTCTCCCGTACGGAAAGTGCCGAGCCCCAGGGTTCACCCGTCACGTCGAGCACGAATCCGAGCCCGACGTGGACCTGCCCTACCGGATTCGAGTCGTCGTTGATCCAGCCGAGCAGCCGGGGCGCGAGCCCGGCCGTGGGCGGGATGTG
>CAZSKV010000853.1:0-11052 GCA_964607495.1 uncultured candidatus Brocadiaceae bacterium | reverse complement strand
AACTCGTCCTTGCTGCGGTCGAGCTTGCTCTCGTGCACGTGCGAGGGGATGTAGGCCGGCTCGGTGTACTCGGGCCACTTCCACTCGCGCATCGTCGCGGAGTGGATCTCGAGCTTGCGGCTCGGCGTGGCGAAGCCGACGCAGGCCTTGCCGTCGGCGAGCACGCCGACGACCTGACCCTGCTTGCGCACGACGCCCTGCGCGGCATCGAGCTCGGCGCCGGCCAGCTCCGTTGGCGGCAACGGCGCCTCGTGGGTCATGTAGACCTGGTCCTGCACGAGGAAGGCGCCGTGCCGGCGCATGTACTCGAGCGGGCTCAGGTTCTCCTTGGCGGCAGCCTCCGGCAGTCCCGGCACCGAGTTCTCGAAGATGTGCCGGTAGTACTCGTCGATCGTGATCCGCTGGCCGGGACGGTACGGGGATTCGAAGAACTTGCGGATCCCGAGCGCGCCATCCGGATCGACGCGCCACGACAGCGCGATCCAGAACTCGTCCTCCTCCCAGACCTCGCCGGGGTTCGCCTGCCAGGTCCATTCGACGGTCTTGCCCTGGCGCGCGAGCAGGGTGCGCAGCACGGGCTGGCGGAAGCTGATCCAGCGCGCGGCGTGCGTCTCCTGGCTCATCAGGTCGTGCCGCTCGGTGGCGACGCCCATCGGCAGCACGTAGTCGGCGAGCCGCGCGGTCTCGCTCCACACCGGCGTCAACGCGCAGTGCAGGCCGACCAGCTGCTCGTCCGAGAGCGCCTCGTGCCAGACCAGGCCGTCCGGATTGGTCCACAGCGGGTTGTAGACGCGCGTGAAGTAGACCTCGAGGTGGCCGCGGCCCTCCTTGAGCAGGTGGGGCAACAGGAACGAGAGCTCGTGATGGGCGAGTGGCCACTCCTTCGGGTAGAGCAGCTCGCTCCACACCTGCTGCGGCGGCGGCATCACGAAGGGTTTGGTCACGAACTTGTTGGCCGGCGCCTGGCCGGTGCCGCCCTTGGTGTTGACGGCGCCGACCAGCACGGACACGAACGAGAGGCAGCGCGCGACCTGCCAGCCGCCTTCGTTGCCGGCGGCCGTGTTGCGCCAGACATGCGCGGCGAAGCGGGTGCCGGCCTGGCCGATCTCGCGCGCGATCTGCACGAGCTGCTGCGCGTCGATGCCGCATTCCTGCGCGACGTGCTCCGGCGTCGCGAACGCATACTGCCGCGTGAGCTCGCTCAAGAAGTCGGCGAAGGTGCCGGAACTCCAACCGCGCGCCTCCAGGTAGGTGCGCCAGTCGACCCAGGTCTGCAGGAACTTCGCGTCGTAGCGCTTCTCCTGCAGCAGCACGTGCGCGATCCCGAGCAGCAGCAGCGCCTCGGTCCCCGGCCGCGGCGCGAGCCAGTAGTCGGCCATCGACGCGGTGTTCGAGAGCCGCACGTCGATCGCGCAGAGCTTGGCGCCGCCGCGGGTCTTGGCGTCCATGATCCGCTGCGCATGGGGATTGAAGTAGTGGCCGGTCTCGAGGTGCGAGGAGAGCAACAGGATGAACTTCGCGTGCTCGTGGTCGGGCGACGGGCGGTCGGCGCCGCTCCAGAGCGTGTAGCCGAGGCGGGCCGCGGCCGAGCAGACGTTGGTGTGCGAGTTGTGGCCGTCGACGCCCCAGGCCTTCAGCACGCGGTCGACATAGCCGTCGTGCCCGGGCCGGCCGACGTGGTACATGATCTCGGTCAGCCGCTTCTCGACAATCGCCTTGCGCATGCGCGCGGCCACGTCGTCGAGCACTTCGTCCCAGGTGACACGCTGCCACTGCCCGCTGCCGCGCGGGCCCTTGCGCCGCATCGGGTAGAGGATCCGGTCCGGATCGTGGACCTGGTTCAGGGTGGCGGGTCCCTTGGCGCAGTTGCGGCCGCGCGACCCCGGGTGCTCGGGGTTTCCCTCGAGCTTGCGGATCGACTGGTCGGCCTGGTCGACATAGGCCAGGAGGCCGCAGGCTGCTTCGCAGTTGAAGCAGATCGTCGGCACGATCGAGTAGCGCTTCTCGACCTTCTGCGGCCAGGCCTTGGCGTCGTACTCGGTCCAGTCGTCCCACCGCGCGCGCGGCGGGTAGTTGTGGATCGTGGGGACGTTGGTTCCGGTCATCGTGGAGTCCTCAGGACAGTGGCGGCAGCTGCCCGGCGCGCACGTAGGCCTGCTCGTAGAAGTAGATGCCGACGCCGCCGCCGAGCGCGAGCACGGCCGCGACCGGCAGCGAGAGCGGGGCCACGAAGAGCCCGAGGCCGACCGCGAGCACGCCGACCGCGCTGGTCAGCAGGATGCCCTCCGAGAAGGCCATGAGCTTGGAACCGGGCCAGAGCGGTACGCGCGGCAGCAGCATCGCCGCCTGGCGCGCGTTGTCGGTCGGATGCTTGCCCTTGAGCTCGAGCAGCGCGCAGACCAGGTGCAGGAACGCCGTCAGGAGCACGGTCCAGGCCAGCCCGTGGCTCTGCGGCGCGAAGGGCAGCAGCGCGAGGGCGCCGAGGAACAGGGCCTGCACGAGCAGGTGCGGCAGCAGCAGCTTCCAGTTCTGCCACAGGTCGCGACCTTCGCACTGCGCGAACAGGAACGCGGTGTAGCCAGCCGTTGCGGCGCCGAGCCCCGCCGCCGGCCAGCGCAACAGGTCGGCCAGCAGCGACGCGCCGCAGAATCGCGCGGCGAGTGCCGCCGCCTGCAGCGCGCCAAAGCCCATCAGCACCCAGGCGCCCTTGACCAGCCAGCTCCTCGTGTTCGGCCGCAGCAGGAGCGACAGGAACTTCTGCGGCCGCTTCAGATCGGCCACCAGCAGCAGCGTCGTGAGGTTCAGGAACACGAGGCCGAGGATCTCCGGCAGGTAGGCGGCGGAGAACCCGGTCAGGCCGAGGGCCGTGACGAACGGTGAGAGCGTCGCCGCCCCGCCGGCGATGCCCTTGGTCACGAGGTAGAGGTTCACCTTCCAACCCCAGACCACGGGGTGATGCACGTCGAGCGCGGTCAGCGTGTTCGGCGTGAGGTCGTCCCGCTCCTCGGGCCATTCGGCGGCGAGCTCACGGCGCTCGCTCCACAGGTACATTGGCGCTTCCTTGCTCTTGCCGGGGGTCAACACCGCGGCGTGGGCACCGACGTAGTGCACGTTGGGGCCGGTCTTCTGCTCGACCCGGCGCGCGAGCGTGCCCGCCTGGTCGCGCATCTGGCTGACCTTCGAGGTCGGATCGTGCAGATCCCCGAAGAGGATCGCCTGCTCGGGGCAGACGACCACGCATGCCGGTTCGAGGTTCTGCTCGATCCGGTGCGCGCAGAAGTGGCACTTCTCGGCACAGCCCTTGTCTTCGTTGATGTAGAGCGCGTCGTACGGGCAGGCCTGCATGCAGGCCTTGCAGCCGATGCAGACGTCGCGGTCCAGGTCGACGATGCCGTCGGGCCGCTTGTCCAGGGCCGTGACAGGGCAGATCGTCACGCAGGGCGCGCTCGTGCAGTGGTTGCAGCGCAGCACGCCGAAGTGGCGCCGCACGCTCGGGAAGGTCCCGACCTCGGTGTACTTGACCCAGGTGCGGAACGCGCCGACCGGCACGTCGTTCTCCGACTTGCAGGCGGTGGTACACGCGTGGCAGCCGATGCAGCGCGTGTGGTCGATGACGAAGCCGTATTGCATGCGGAGCGAGGGCGGGGACGTGGGGGGCGCACGATACTGGCGGGCGCGCGGATTGCAGCAGGGGAGCGCCGCGCTCAGTGCAACAAGCGCGTGGCCGCGACCGCCACCGTGCGCGCGACCAGCTCGTGCCCCGCCGGCGCCAGGTGCAGGTCCGTCGGCAGGAAGAGCTCGGCGGGCACTGGTTGCGCGCGGAACACCGGCGTCATGTCGACGCAGGGCACGCCTTCGCTGCGGCAGAGCTCGGCGACCCGCTGGGCGCCGCGGCCCGGCGCGTAGTCCAGCGGGTCCAGGTGCAGCAGTTCGAGGGATCGCGTGTGCAGGCCTGGCCAGCAGGTGACGAACCCCGGCAGCACGAGCACCAGCAAGCGGGCGTCGCTGGCTTCGGCGCGCAGTGCGAGCAGTGCGCGGCGCAGCGCGGCCAGCACCTGTTCGTGTTGTGGCGTCGGGGTGATGCGGTCGAAGAACAGATCCTGGGTCAGGTCCGGCAGCCCGGCGAGGTAGTCGGGGACCGGGTTCACGGCCAGCCCGGCGTCGAGCGCGAGACCGGGCAGCGTGCGCTGCAGCACGTGCTCGGCGAGCCATGCGGTCCGCAGGCGCAGCGCGAGACGCGCCCGCAGCGACTCCCGCAGGTTCGCGACGGCGCCGCCAGGCAGCGCGTAACCCTCGAGCGTGGCCTTGGCCGGCAGGTCCTCGCCGCTGAAGTCGTTCGCCGTGTAGAGCGCGGCAATCACCAGGTCGGGACGTAGCGCCTTGGCGAGACGGCGCAGGTCGCGCACCTGGTCGCCGAAGGAGTTGCCGGGCAAGCCGCCGTTCGCGCACATCACGGGCCGGCCCAGGGACTGCGTCAGGAGCGGGGCGAGGCGCGCCGGGTAGGCGTCGGCGTGCGTGACGCCATGACCGAAGACCATCGAATCGCCGAGGCAGAGCACGAGGCGGTCGCCGGCGCGGCGCGGCCCGAGCTCCTCGCCGCGCAGGCCGAGACTGTCGAGCACGATCGGGATCCGCTGGCCTTCGACGATCTTGGTGCCGCGGTAGCCCGGACGCGGCTCTGCCGCGCCCTGGCCGTCGTCCGCGAAGAAGTCGTAGACCGTCGCGAGCGCGGCCCGATCGGCCCAGCCGCCCGCGCGCAGCGTGACCTCCGCCAGAACCATCGCGAGGGTCGATCCGAGGGCGATGCACGCAAGCCGCTGGGTCCAGCGGAGCAGGTGGCCGCGGCGCGGCGCAGTGGTCCCGGGGTTCGCCATGCGTCTCTCATCGAGCAGAACGTGTCCGCGTGGTCGGTCCCTGGTGCAGGAGCGGAGTGTAGGCGGCGCAGGCGCGTGGGTGCAGCCCGAACCGATACCCGCCTGGACGCTTCCTGGCCCCGGTCTCAGTCCTTCTTGCCCGCGACGATCGGATCCAACGTGCGGGTTGCGACCGCGTGGTAGCGCGGCCGCGCCCGCTCGTAGATCGCCTTGGCCCGGACGCGGCCGGCCTCGGTCTTGCAGAGCGCCTCGTAGAGGGGCTTCAGGAACTTCCGGCGTCCGATGCCGAGCAGGAACTCCTCGAGCCGCGCGTCCGCAGGCGTGTAGCCGCTCGCGATCGCGCGCTCGAGCCAGGCGCAGAGGATCTCGCTGTTGCCGGAGCCGGTGAAGCCGAACCGCCCGTCGAGATCGCGCATCTGCTCGTTCGTCAGCGGCTGGGGCAGTGCGTGCAGGAAGCGCAGCCACTGCTGCGTGACCCAGTGCCTGGTCTCCGCCGTGCGGCCCAGGTCGGCGACGGCCGCGTCGACGGCCGCGAAGAGCGGACACGCTGGCCGCCTGGCGCCGTCCGGGATGCCGGGTTCGTGGATCCACGCCCGCACCGGCACCCGCGCCGCCTTGTCGGCATTCTTGGCGAGCAGCGCTTTGTGCAGCCAGGCCTCGAAGTCGCCCGTGGTCACGCTCTGGAACGCGTGGCCGTCGAACCATCGGGTCAGGAACGAGTCGAGCGTCGCGCGCCCGTACTCCGCTTCGAGCGTCGCCAGGAACCAGGCCCCCTTCTCGTAGGCGACCGCGGTCATCGCGTCATCCGGGTTGCGCCCGCGCAGGTCGAGATGCAGGATCTGGTCGGCAGGGGGCAGTTCGCGCAGCTCCTTCTGCAGGTCCTGGAGTCCGATCAGCCGTTCCATGACCGCCCGGTCCTCGCCGTAGACGGCCTCCAGGATGCGGTGCTCGAAGTAGACCGTGAACCCCTCGTTCAGCCAGAAGTCGCGCCAGGTGGCATTGGTGACCAGGTTGCCCGACCAGCTGTGCGCGAGCTCGTGGGCAACGAGGTTCACGAGCGACTTGTCGCCGGCCAGGATCGTCGGCGTGGCAAAGGTGAGGCACGGGTTCTCCATGCCGCCGAACGGGAACGCAGGCGGCAGGATCAGCAGGTCGTAGCGGCCCCAGCGGTAGGGGCCGAAGAGCTTCTCGGCCGCCTGCACCATCGCCTCGGTGTCGGCCAGCTCCTTCGCGGCCGGCCGGACGACGCTCGGCTCGGCCCAGACGCCGCAGCGCGCGGAGAGCTGCACGAACGCGAGGTCGCCGCAGGCGAGCGCGATCAGGTAGGTGGGGATCGGGTGCGCCATGCGGAAATGCGCACGGCCATCGCTGGTCGCCGGCAGCTGCTGCGCGGCCATGATCGGCACGAGGCCGCGTGGCGCGCGCACGAAGGCTTCATACGTGACCCGGTTGCCCGGCGTGTCCTGCACCGGGATCCACGTGCGGGTCAGGATCGCCTGTCCCTGGGTGAAGAGGAACGGCTGCTTGCCGCCCGCAGTCTGCGCCGGCTCGAGCCACTGCAGTGCCGCCGCCTCGGGGGTGGTCGCGTAGGCGATCGTGACCGTCCGGTCCGCATCGGCGAGCTCGACCGTCAACGGCGGACCGACGTGGGGCAGGCTCGTGCCGAGCGCCCACTTGCGCGGCGTGCCGTCACTGCCGGTGATCGCCGTGATCTTCGGACCGGCGCAGTCGAGACGCAGTGGCGCCTTGGGGTCGGCGCGTTCGAGGTCGAGCCGCACCGTGCCGCGCACCACGCGCTGCGCGAAGTCCAGGTCGAGGTCGAGTTGCAGATGCTGCACGCGGACTTCCGCGGGCCGGGCATGCGAATGGTGGTCCATGCGATCGTCCTGGGCCACGGCGAGGGCGGATAGGAGCAGGGCTGGGCAGTGCCGCATGCGGGGAGTCTCGGGCATGCCCGGCGCGAGTGCGAGCCTCGACTCCCTGGCGCCGGCGGCCCTTCGCGGCTGTAATCCTCCCCCCTTGAAGATGAGCGATCCGATCTCCCTGACGCTCCCCGACGGCAGCGTCCGCACCTATCCCCAGGGCACCACGGGCATGCAGGTCGCCGAGTCGATCGGCAAGCGGCTGGCCAAGGCCGCCGTGGCCGTGTCGATCGATGGCGAGGTCTGGAGCCTGCCCGAGCCGGTCCGCCGCTCGGGTGCGCTCAAGGTGCTGACGCGCGACACCCCGGAGGGCCTCGAGGTGATCCGGCACTCGGCCGCGCACGTGCTCGCGGACGCGGTGAAACGCATCCGGCCCCGCGCGAAGCTCTGGGTCGGGCCGCCGCTGCAGGATCCGCGCTACGGCTTCTACTACGACATCGATCTCGGCCAGGAGCCGATCACGCAGGAGGATCTGCCGAAGCTCGAAGCGCTGATGCTCGAGATCATCAAGCAGGACGTGCCGTTCGTGCGCCAAGAGCTGCCGCGCGACCAGGCGCTGGCGCTGATGGAGCAGCACGGCGAGGAGTACAAGATCTCGACGATCCACAAGATCCCGGCGCACGAGGCGATCTCGTTCTACCAGAGCGGCAGCTTCGTCGATCTCTGCACCGGTCCGCACGTGCCTTCGACCGGCGCGATCGGCGATGGCATCGCCGTGCTCACGATCGCCGGCGCCTACTTCGAGAGCGACGCCAGCAAGCAGATGCTGACCCGGATCTACGGGCACGCCTTCGCCGACAAGAAGGCGATGGACGCGCATCGCCACAATCTCGAGGAGGCGGGCAAGCGCGATCACCGGCGCCTGGGCAAGGACCTCGACCTGTTCTCGACGATGGAGGACCTCGGCGCGGGGCTGGTGCTCTGGCATCCGAAGGGTGGCTTCGTGCGGCACAAGGTCGAGGAGTTCTGGCGCAACGAGCACCTGAAGGCCGGCTACGACATCGTCTACTCGCCGCACATCGCCAAGGCGGACCTCTGGCACACCAGCGGCCACCTCGACTTCTACAAGGACAGCATGTACGCGGGCATGGACATCGACGGCTTCGAGTACCGCTTGAAGCCGATGAACTGCCCGTTCCACATCCAGATCTACAAGAGCAAGCGCCGTAGCTACCGCGAGCTGCCGTTCCGCTGGGCCGAACTCGGCACGGTCTATCGCTACGAGAGCCCCGGAACCCTGCACGGCCTGCTGCGCGTGCGCGGCTTCACCCAGGACGATGCGCACCTCTTCATGCGCCAGTCGCAGGTCGAGGCCGAGATCGAGCGTTGCCTGCGCTTCGTGATCCACATCCTCGGGAGCTTCGGCTTCACCGAGTACGCGGTGATGCTGTCCACGCGGCCGCAGAAGTCGGTCGGCAGCGACGAGATCTGGGGGATGGCGACCACGGCCCTGCGCAACGCG
This sequence comes from uncultured candidatus Brocadiaceae bacterium, assembly GCA_964607495.1. Classification (GTDB taxonomy): domain Bacteria; phylum Planctomycetota; class UBA1135; order UBA1135; family UBA2386; genus CAZSKV01. The sequence goes on along the minus strand of CAZSKV010000853.1, from coordinate 2,794 downwards.
ATCGAGCGCGTCGGCCTCAAGTACGAGGTCGACGAAGGCGGCGGCGCGTTCTACGGGCCGAAGATCGACGTCAAGATCAAGGACACGCTCGGCCGGTTCTGGCAGTGCTCGACCGTGCAGTGCGACTTCAACCTGCCGGAACGCTTCGACCTCTATTACATCGACGACAACGGCAACAAGGCACGGCCGGTGATGGTGCATCGCGCGCTGCTCGGCTCGCTCGAACGGTTCTTCGGCGTGCTGGTCGAGCACCATGGCGGGGCGTTCCCGGTCTGGCTCGCGCCGCTGCAGGCCGCGGTGCTCTCGGTCGGCGAGCGGCACGAGGCGCGCGTGCGCGAACTCTGCGAGGCGCTGGGCGCCCGGGGCTTCCGGGTCACGGCCGACACCTCGCCAGAGAAGATCGGCCAGAAGGTGCGCCACCATCTCTGGGAGGAGAAGCTGCCGTTCACCTGCGTCGTCGGCGACAAGGAGCTCGAGACCGGTGGCCTGACCGTGCGCCATCGCCAGGACGGCGAGCTCGGCATGCAGAGCCTCGAACAGTTTGCGGGTCTGCTTGACCGGATGACGGCCGAGCACCGATGAGTTAGCCTGTGGCGGAGGTTGCGCCGGCGGATGCCGCGCGCCTCGACAGCCGTTTCCAACCAGCCAGTTTTCCGGAGAGGTGACCAGAAAGATGACGCAGAGGATTCATGTCTCGTTTTGAAGGCCGCGGTCCAACGCAACAGTCCACCCAGGGTCCGCGAGTCAACCACCAGATCCGTCTGCGCGAGGTGCGGGTCATCGACGACCTCGGCAACCAGCTCGGCGTGATCCTGACCGCCGATGCCCTCGCGCTCGCCGTGCAGCGCGGCCTCGACCTCGTCGAGATCGCGCCGAACCAGCGGCCGCCTGTCTGCCGGATCATGGACTACGGCAAGTACAAGTACGAGCTCAAGAAGAAGGAGCAGGCCAGCCGCAAGAAGCAGCACCACGTGCAGGTGAAGGAGCTGCGAGTGCGCCCGCGCATCGGTGAGCACGATCTGCAGGTGCGCGTCAAGCAGGCCCGCGAGTTCCTGACCGACGGCGACAAGGTCGAGATCACCTGCGTGATGCGCGGCCGCGAGGTCGCCCACTCCGACCTCGCGCAGAACGTGCTCAAGCACTTCTACTCGCTGATCCAGGACCTGGGCAAGATCGAGCGGCCGCCGCGCCAGGAAGGCAAGCGGATCGGGATGCTGGTCACGCCGAAGTGACCAGCGCGCTCACTGCACGATCTCGATCGCGTGCTCGTTCGAGATCGGCAAGTTGATCGTCGCATCGGGATCGTAACCAGGGATCTGCGCGGCGCGGCGAACCGCAGCTGCACCCAGCAGGTGTTCCGGGTCGGGGGGCGGCTCGCTGCGCCGCCAACCGGACGGCGCATCGGCAGCGCATCGCGACCCGCCGCCTCGGACCGCGGTCACCGGGTGTGCCGCCGCCACGTCGCTGGCGGCATGCCGAACTCGCGCTTGAACGCGCGGTTGAACGCGGCTTCCGACTCGTAGCCGACGCGGCCGGCGATGCGGAGGATCGAGTCGTTGCCCTCGCGCAGGGCCCGCGCGGCGAGCGCCAGCCGCCAGCGCGTCAGGTACTGCATCGGCGGCTCGCCGATCAGCTGCGTGAAGCGTTCGGCCAGCGCCGACCGCGACATGCCGGCTTCCTGCCCCAGTTCGTCGACCGTCCACGGCCGGCCGGGGTCGCCGTGCAGCAGCTGCAGCGCGCGGCTCACGTGCGGATCGCGCAGGCCCGCGAGCCAGCTGCGCTGGTCGTCCGGGATCGACTCGATGTGGCAGCGGATGGCTTCGACGAACAGCAGCTCCGCGAGCTTGGCGAGCACTGCGTCGGTGCCGGCGCGCGGTGAGCGCGACTCCTCGGCGGCGCGTTGGATCGTGGCGACGACCCAGGACGCACCGGGGCGCTCGGCCAGCGACACCCGCAGCATGCGCGGCAGGGCGCCGAGCATCGGCCGGCACAGGCGGCTGTCGCACGCGAGGTAGCCGCAGACGAACCGCGTGCGGGCACCGCCGCCGCCGTGCTGGATGCGTGCCAAGCCGCCCTGCGGCGACTGCTGCACCAGCTTCTCGGCCGCCACCGGCGTGCGCGCGACGTCGCTGCCGAGCAGGTGTCCGTCGCCGTGCGGGAACATCAGCAGGTCGCCGGGCGCGAGCTCGATCGCCGTGCCACCGTCCGGCAGCCGCGCCCGGCAGCCGCCCTCCACGAGCAGATGGTAGATCGCGACGTGCTCCGCGCTCGGCAGGATCTGCCGGACGTCGTCCTTGCCCGGCGCCGAGTCGATGCACCACGGCGCCGTGAACTCGGCTTCGAGGAAGATCCCGCTCTCGAGGCGGAGCGCCTTCAGCACCTCGGAGAACGCGTCCATTGGCGGCACGATCAACCGCGGCGGCGGCTCGATCAAGAGGGGTCCGCAAGTGCGGGGCCGCGCGCAAGAAACGCGGCGCGAGCGTCAATTCCGTCTGCATCGGGATGCCTAGCTTGGCGACCTGATCGAAACGCCGGTCGCGGGCCGTTCCAGAGCGGGGCGGCCGTGGTGTCCGGCGCAGTCCAACCCGACAAGGAGCAAGTCATGCAGAGCGCAACCCTTCCGAGAGAAGTTCGTGAGAACACCGACCGCTACGCCAGGTGCATCGAGGCCAGCAAGCGCATCCGCTGGGACATCGACCGCGACGTGATCCGCGGCCGCCAGTTCGACTTCGCGCGTAAGTTCCTGCCCGACGGTCTGTCGCTGGTCCGCGACCTGCCGTTCCTCGACGGCCTT
>CAZSKV010000852.1:0-6725 GCA_964607495.1 uncultured candidatus Brocadiaceae bacterium | reverse complement strand
GCAGTGCCCTTCTCGTTGATCGGCGAATTCTGGTACCTGTGGGCGCTCGACTACGACATGAGCCTCGCGGTGTGGGTCGGGATCATCGCCCTGCTCGGCATCGACGCCGAGACCGGCCAGATCATGCTGCTCTATCTCGATTCGTCGTACGCGAAGCGCAAGGCCGCGGGCCTGTTGCGGACTCGCGCCGACCTCTACGCCGCGATCCACGAGGGCGCAGTCAAGCGCATCCGCCCGAAGACGATGACCGTCGCCACCGACATGATCGGTCTGCTGCCCCTGCTCTGGGCCACCGACACGGGCGCCGACGTGACCCGGCGTCTGGTCGCGCCTCTGATCGGCGGGATCACGGTCTCGTTCCTGATGGAGCTGCTCGTCTATCCGTTGATCTTCTACCTGGTGAAGGGCCGCGGGCTGCCAGCGGCCGCGGAGGCTGCCGCATGAGTCCGCGCCTGACCGTCTTGTTGTTGTTGGCCGCCTGTTCGATGCGCCCTGCCGGCGAGGACGACGAACGCGAGCGTGCGCGCGCACACGGCGGCCAGTTCGAACGGCCTGTCGCCGAGCGCACCCTCCCCGAGGTCGCCGAGACCGCGCCGCTCGCGGAATGGGTCCGCCGTGCCTTGCTCGCCAGTCCGGCACTCGAAGTCGAGTACTGGAAGTGGCGCGCCGCGATCGAGCGCATCCCGCAGGCCTCGACCCAGGAGTCGACGCTCGAACTGGGGTTCGAGTCGATCGTCTCCTCGGGCGCCGGATCGTTCGCCGAGCGCAGCGCACTGCTGGCCTCGACCGACTCGGCCTTCGGCCTGGTATGGCCGGGCAAGCTCGCGGCCCAGGGACGCGCTGCGCTCGAGGAGGCGCGCGCCGCCGGGTTCCACTTCGAGCAGATGCGCGGCGAGCTCGCGAGCAGGACCGTGACCGCGTTCGTCGAGCTCGCTCTCGTGCAGGCGGAGATCCGGATCGGCGAGGAGTCGCTCGCGTTGCTGCGCGCGCAGCTCCCGGCGATCGAAGCGCGCGTGCGTTCCGGCGCGGCCCTGCAGCAGGAACTGCTGCGCGCCCGCACCCAGATCCAGCTCGGCGCCGCGGACCTGGCGAGCAAGCGCGGCAAGGAGCCGGGCGCGCGCGCGCGCCTGAACGCCATCACTGCCCGGGAGGTCGGGATGGCCGCCAGCGTCGAGCTGCCGCCGGACGAGCCGTTGCCATTCGCCGAGGACGAGCTGCTGCACCGGCTCTTCGCGCACAACCCGGAGCTCGCCGAGCACGCCCACGAGATTCTCGCGCGCAAGGAGGCGCTCGCGGCCGCCGAGCTCGAGTGGCTGCCCGAACTCTCGCTCTCGGCGAGCATCGGCAAGGACGTGACCGCACTCGGCGCCGCGTTGACCGCCCCCATCCTGCGCGCGCCCGCGATCTCCGGCGCGATCGCCGAGGCCAAGGCCTGGGTGGCGGAAGCCGAGGCCTACCGCCGGCAGATGGAGAAGGACATGGCCGCGGACGCGCTCCAGGAGCTCGCGATCTTCCACAGCGCCGGCGTGCAGCGGTCGCTCTTCGCGACGACGATCCTGCCGAGCGCGGAGCAGACGCTGCAGCTCGTGCGCGCCGCCTACGGCCTCTCGCAGGCGACGTTCCTCGAGCTCACCGAGGCCCAGCGGACGCTGCTCGAAGCCCGCCTCGCGCAGGTGCGGCTCGCCGGCGAACGCACGAGGAGCCGCGCCCAGCTGCTGCGGATCGCTGCGCACACGCACTGAGTGACCGGCCGCGCCCCGAGGACTAGGATCTCCGCCTCCTCGATGGTTGCTCCGGAACCGTTCGTCAAGTGGGCGGGCGGCAAGCAGGCGCTCGCGGTCCCGCTGCTCGCCACCTTCCCTCGCGCCTTCGACCGCTATCTCGAGCCCTTCGTCGGCGGCGGCGCCCTCTTCTTCGCGCTGCGACCGGCGCGCGCGATGCTCGCGGACGCGAACGAGTGGTTGATCACGACCTATGCCGCGATCCGGGACGACTGGCAGCGCGTGGTCTCCGAGCTCGGCAACCTCGTCAACACGCGCGAGGAGTTCCTGCGCTTGCGCAGCCTCCCACCCGAGGCCGGTGACCGCTTCACGCGGGCGGCGCGCTTCGTGCACCTGAACAAGACCTGCTTCCGCGGCCTGTTCCGCGTGAACCGCCAGGGCTGCTTCAACGTGCCCTATGGCGCCTACCAGCGCCGGACCCATGACCCAGAGAACCTGCGCGCCGTGGCCGCCCTCCTGCAGGGGGTCGACCTGCGCGTCGGCGACTTCTCCGCGACGCTCGCCGACGCGCGCGATGGGGACTTCGTCTACCTCGATCCGCCGTACTGGAAACTCGGTGGCCATGCCGACTTCGATCGCTACACCAAGGACAAGTTCAGGGCCGGGGACCACCAGCGCCTCGCGGAGCTGTGCCGCGATCTCGACCGGCGCGGCGTCCGCTTCGTGCTGAGCAACAGCGACACCCCGTTCGTGCGCGAGCTCTTCGGCGCCTTCACGCTCACCACGATCCCGAGCCGGCGGGAGATCCACCTCGACCGCCGGCGGCGCGATGCGAGCGAGCTCGTGATCCGCAACTACGACTTCTGATGCGGCGCGCGGCTATGCTCCCGGGTCCGCCCCACTGACGAACCCCGAACCGGACCCTGGCTCGTGAGCACGCCCCGTTTCCTCTGCTGGCTGTTTGCCATCCTCTGGTCGCTCCCGGCCGCCGCGCAAGGCAAGCCGACACCCTTCGACAAGGCCTGTGACGCCTGGGTCAAGAGTTTCCGCGCCGGCCAGATCGACTTCATGGGCAGCGAGAGCCGGGAGAAGCAGTCGCCGCTGGCCAAGGAAGGCCTGCTCAAGGGCACGCTCGGCAAGGTGACTGCGCGCAAGGAGGTCGAGATCCTGCTCGACGCGGCCCTGGCCCAGAACGATGCCGCCGCGGCCCTGCGGCTCGTGAAGCTGGCGGCGTTGGGGCTCGACCAGACCGCCTACCCGATCAAGTCGGCGCCGCACCTGGTACGCGCGCTCGGTGAACAGGCCTTGAGCAAGTTCACGAGCAACGAGGCCAAGGACTGTCTGCTCCGGATCGTCCGCGAACGGCCGGCGATCGATGAGGGCAAGGACTTCGCGACCGCGATGCAGGCCGCGGCGCTACGCGCGCTCGGCGGCTTCGGGGACGCGACCTTCCGCACGACGCTGGAGGAGAACCTCCGCTCGCCGGACGAGCGCATGCGGCTCGCGGCGGCCGATGGCCTCGGCCGGATGTTCAACCCGGCTTCGGTCGAGCCGCTCGCGCAGATCCTGACCGCCGAGAGCCACGAGCGGGTGATCGAGGCAGCTGTGTCCGCGCTGGGTGTGATCCTCGACCGGAACAAGGACAAGGTCGACGCACAAGCGGCGCGCGCGGCGCACACGGCAGCCCTCGCCGCACTTGGCAAGGGCGGCTGGCGCACCGATCTCGCGCTCGTCGAGTTCCTCGGGCGCTTCCGGAGCCTGGATTCGGTTCCCGCGCTGATCGGCGTGCTCGAGCGCTTCGCGGCGAACATCGAGGAGGTCAAGGCCGGCAAGCTCTCGACGCTGCTCCGGCATCGCACCCACGAGACCTTGCTCGCGCTGACCGGCGCGTTCTATCCGGCCGAGAAGCCGGAAGAGTGGCGCGCGTTCTGGGAGCGCGAGAAGGACAAGCTCACCCTGGCGCCCCCCAAGGAGGCCCTGGGTTCGCAGAAGAGCGGCACCGTCTCCGGCGGGTTCTTCGGCATCCCGGTCCAGGGCAGTCGGATCGTGTTCATCGTCGACGTCTCGGGAAGCATGGTTGCGCCGGCCAAGCGCAAGCAACCCGCGCCCACCGGGCCCGGTGGCAAGGTCGACAACGACCGGATCCGCACCAGGATGGACGCAGCGAAGGAGAACCTCGTGACTGCACTCGAAGGCCTGCCCGAGGTCGCCAGGTTCTCGATCATCTCGTTCTCGACCGGGGTCATGCCCTGGCAGAAGGGCGAACTGGTCCAGGCGACCCCGGCGAACAAGAAGCGGGCGATCGAGCACGTCAAGTCGCTCAAGGCGGAGGGCGGCACCAACATCTGGGGCGCGCTCGCCGAGGGGCTCAAGATGAAGTCCCTGGTCTACGGGGCGCGCTACGAGAGCAACCTCGACGAGCTCTTCTTCCTGTCGGACGGACTGCCGAGCGTTGGCGATGTGATCGACCCGGAGGAGATCAAGAAGCTCGTGAGCGAGACCAACCGGTTCTCGAAGGTCCGCATCAACACCGTCTATCTCGGGGAGATCCCGAACCAGATGGACCGGGGCCAGGACGGTGGGCCGCTGATGAAGGACCTGGCCGAACAGAACGGCGGCAAGTTCGTCCGCGACTAGGAGTCGTCCCCTTCGACGCGGGGCCTGACCGACACCTGGCTCCCGCCGAGCCACCGGGCACAGCACTCCAGCAGCCTGTGCCGGTCGATCGGCTTGGTCTGGAAGTCGTCGCAGCCGGCCCGCAAGCACGACTCGCGGTCCTGGGGCATCGCATTCGCCGTCAGGGCCACGATCGGCAACCGGCAGCCGGTCCTCCGCAGTTCGCGGACCGCCGAGAGTCCGTCGAGCACGGGCATCTGCATGTCCATCAGGATCAGATCGAAGGGCCGGCCGGCCGCGGTCGCGGCACAGACGCTTTCGAGTGCAGCCTGCCCGTTCTCGGCGACCTCGACCTCGGCTCCGGCCCGGCGGAGTTGGAACGACAGGAGCCGCTGGTTGTCCGGCCCGTCCTCGGCCAGCAGCACACGGCCGCGAAGCCGCGTCGTCGAAGGCCCCGGCTTGAGTTTCTGGGCGCGCGGCACCTCGATCCCGCCCGCGCACATCGCGACCCCTGCGAGCGGTCCGGTCGCGACGGTCACCACGAACCGCGAGCCCTTCCCCGGCTCCGACTGCAGGCTGATGTCGCCACCCAGCATCTGCGCGAGTCGCTTGCTGATCGTCAGACCGAGACCCGTGCCGCCGAAGCGACGGGTCGTCGAGTTGTCAGCCTGCGTGAACGGCCGGAACAGGCGTCCGGCCTGCTCCTGGGTCAGCCCGATCCCGGTGTCGGCAACGACGAACTCGATACTGGGCGCCTGCCCCGCGATCTCCGGGGACATGCCGATCTCGACCTGCACGCTGCCGTGTTCGGTGAACTTGATCGCATTGCCGAGCAGGTTCACGAGGACCTGGCGCAGGCGCATCGGATCGCTCTGGATGCGCGTGGGCACGAACCCGCGGCAGCGTGCCTCCAGGCGCAGGCCCTTGCCCTCGGCGCGGATGCGCACGAGCTCCAGTGCATCGCGCACGATCTCGAGCGGCGAGCACTCGATGCTCTCAACGCCCATCTTGCCGGCCTCGATCTTGGACAGGTCGAGGATGTCGTTGATCAGGCTCAGCAGGTGCTGGCCGTTGCGCAGGATCGCGTCCAGCGCCTGCACGCGTCCTGGGGGCGCATTCTCGATGTCGCCGTCGTCGCGCAGGAGCTCCGCATAGCCCAGGATCGCTGTCATCGGCGTGCGGATCTCGTGGCTCATGTTGGCGAGGAACTCGCTCTTGCTGCGATTCGCACCCTCCGCGGTCTCGGTGGCGCGCGCGAGTTCGGCCGTCAACGAGGCCTGGTTCTCCAGGGCTTCGATCAGGTCGTGGTTGACCTCTTCGATCCGTTGCTGCGCCTGCCGCCGTTCGTGGACATCGGAGAGCGATCCGGCGATGCGGACGGGTTTGCCCGAGGGATCGCGCACGGCGAGGCCCCGCGCCCGGAACCAGCAGTACTCCCCGTGCTCGGAGCGCAACCGGAACTCCACGTCGTAGTCACCTCGGCCCTCGAGATGCTGGCGCAGCGCGGTCGTGGCGAGTTCCCGGTCCTCCTCGTGCGCGCGCTGCAGGAACCCGTCGAGCGTGGTTTCCAGTGTGCCGTTGCGCGCGCCCAGCAGTTCGTGCACGCGCGGCGAGAGGAACACGTGCCCGGTCACCAGATCCGCGTCCCAGATGCCGTCATCACTGCCGCGCACCGCCAGCTCGTAGCGCTCCTCGCTCGCCTGCAGTGCCCGCGCCGCAAGGGTCCGCTCGGTGACGTCCTCGATGCAACCGACATACCCTTGCTCGCCATCCTCGGTCGTGAAGTGCGCGGCGCTGACACAGGTGAAGGTCCGCCGGCCATCCGCGGCGAGGAAGCGATGCTCGGAGCGGAAGAAGGCTCCGGTCGCGACGGCCTGGCTCCATTCCCGACGCACGCGCTCGCGATCCTCGGGATCGATCGCCTGGAGCCAGCCATCACCCCGGATCGACACGGCGTCCAGGCCGGCGAAGAGCAGGCAGCGCGGATTCGCATACACGTACCCGCCGGCGGCGTCGGTCACGAACAGCCCCAGCGGCGAGGCCTCGCTCGAGGCGCGGAAGCGGGCTTCGCTCGCGCGCAGGCCCTGCGTCGCCTTCTCGGCCAGGATCTGGGCCCGCCGCCCGGTCGAGTGCAGCGACCAGACGAAGCCGGCCAAGAGGACGCTCAGCAGCGTGCCGCCGATTCCTGCCACGTGCGGCAGGCCGTCCTCGGCCGCGAAGAATCGCTGCAACGGACGCCATTGGCCGGAGAACGTCACGCCAGCCAACTCGAGCGGCCGCACGAGTTCGCCCGCAGCCACGCCGGTGCCTCCGGAGTCGTAGACCAGCTGCCCGCCGACGGACAGCTTCAAGTCCACCTGGGAAACGAGCGAACCGAGCACCCCGGCG
>CAZSKV010000851.1:0-1867 GCA_964607495.1 uncultured candidatus Brocadiaceae bacterium | reverse complement strand
GCGCCGCGATCGTCGTGATGGCGTTCGCGCGCGCGCGCGCTACTTCTCGAGCCGGAGGGCGAACGCCGCGCTGAGTTCGTGCGGCCCGAAGCGCACCTTCAGCATGCCCTTGGTCGCGTCGTCGGGCGCACGCTCGGCGAGGAAGGTGAGCTTCGCCGCGGGCTCCTTGGTCTCCGTGTGCGCGAACACGACCGGGATGCCGCCGCTGGTCTTCTCGGCCCGGAACGCGTCGAGCTGCTGCTTGCGGATCGCGGCCGGGTCGTTGAATGCGACCACGAACTTCCCGTCCTTGACCTCGAGCGTCAGGTAGTAGGCGCCGGGTTGCAGCGTCGTGCCGCCGATCTCGAGCGGCAGGTTGGTGTCGAACGTGGTCCAGAAGTCCTGGCCGAAGCGCCAGCGCGGGCTCTGCTCCTGGTGCTTGGCGACGAACTTCGCGTACTCGTCCTTCCAGGTCACCGGCCCGTAGTCGACCGAGAACTGACCTTTGATCTTGGGCGAGCCGTAGAGGAAGTAGCGCAGGTTCTGCCGTTCGGTCGTGGCGACGAACACCTGCGGCTGGGCGCTGCCCTTGGTGGCGGCGGCTTCCATCGCCGCGAGCGTGGCCTTGAAGCGCGGGTCGTCGCGCAGGCTGTCCATGTCGGCGTCGTCGTTCACGTGCTCGATGTTCGCGAAGCCGGCGGCCACGGCCTTGTCGAGCCACGCGAAGGCCTTGTCCTTGTCGTTGCGCAAGGCATGCACGCACGCGACGTTGTAGGTGGCGATCGGCTTGACCGCCGGGAACTCGCTGGCCTTCAGGTGTGCGGCCAGTGCGGCGTCGAGCTTCTTCAGGCCGTGCAGCGCGAAGCCATAGAGCAGCCAGGCCTGGCCATCCTTGGGGTCGAGCCTGGTGAGCTCGCCGAACGAGTCGGCGGCGGTCGCGAGGTCGCCGCTCTGCAGCGCGGCCTGGCCTGCCTGGCGCAGTTCCACAGCCTTTGCCTGGTCGGCCTGGGCGGGAATGACGAGGGTCAGAGCGAGCGCGGCGACGAGGCCGCGGACGAGATTGCGCATCGGGATTGCCTCCAAGGAGTGGTACGAAGGCCACAAGGTGGCCGCACGGTCGGCCGACCAGTCATGCCCTGGGTCCGGCCGTGGCCAGGTGTCACGAATCCAGGGATGCCGGGGACGAAGCGCAGGAATCCAGATCGAAGACGAGCCGCAGATCAATGCCGGTGGGCCGTCCGTCGCTCTGAGTGACCATCAGCGGCGCCATGTGCTGCCACCAACGTCGACACACTTCCGTGTCGGCGATCTGCTCCCAGCGCGCCGCATCCTCGACCTCGGCGAGCGCGAAGAGCTGCAAGGTGCCAGGGTGCAGGTGGATCGAGTAGCGCGCGACCCCGTGTGCCCGCAACGTCGCGGCGAGCTCCGGCCAGATCGGGCGGTGGCGGCGTTCGTACTCCTGCTCGCAGCCCGGACGCAGCTGCAGCACGAAGCTCTTGCGGATCACAGCTCCGTGAGCTCCGCCCGGCTGTCGCCGAAGCGTTCGAGCTCCAGGCCGGCGCGCCGCGCGAGCGTCAGGTAGAGGTTCGCGAGCGGCGTGTCCTTCGGGTAGGTCAGATGCTGGTTGCCGCGCACGCGCAGGCCGCGCCCCGCGAGCAGCACCGGCAGGTCGTCGTGGTTGTGCCGGTCGCCGTCACCGATCCCCGAGGCCAGCAGCACGCAGGCCTGGTCGAGCAGCGAGCCGGTCGGCTCGTGCGCCGGGCCGAGGCGGGCCAGGAACGCGGCGAAGCGCTCGACCTGGAAGCGGTTGATCTTGCGGATCTGGGCGAGCTTCTCGGCCTTGCGCCCGTGGTGCGAGAGGTCGTGATGGCCCTCTTGCACCTCGAGG
>CAZSKV010000850.1:0-5158 GCA_964607495.1 uncultured candidatus Brocadiaceae bacterium | reverse complement strand
CAGGGTCAGGCAACGACGGATCATCATGGGAACGCTTGGGATCGAACGGGGCGGAGTCAGGGCCCGTCAGAGTAGCAAGAACACGATTCCGCTGCGCGCCGGGCCTACGCCCGGGCTCGCAACGACCGCCAGGGTTCCTCGTCGGACACGTCGATCAGCGCGGGGCCATCGAAGATTGCCGGCGACAGGATCGCGAGGAACATCACGCGCTCACGGAAGATGTTGTACGTGCCGTGGACCTCGTTGCGTGGCACGTGCGCCACGTCGCCCGGGCCGAGCACGCGGCGTTCGCGGCCCACCCATTGCTCGGCGCGGCCTTCGAGGAAGTAGAGCGCCTCCTCGAGGCACGGGTGGCGGTGGAACCGATGCGCCTGGCCGCCCGGCATCGTGACACGCACGAGCTGCAATTGGGCGGCCTCGACCAGGCCCGGGCGCACGAGCCACTCGTGCGGGCCCCAGGGCAGCTGCTCGACGATCGCGTCGGGCGTGGTCACGAAACGCAGGAAGTGCTGCTCGCACATGGCTCAGCTCCGGATCCGGATCGCCGCGAACCTGCGCACCTGCGCCGCGATGGCGCTCTCGGCCGGCAGGCGCTCCATCGAGCTGGCGCCGTAGAAACCGTGCACGTGGCGCACGCGTTCGAGCACGTAGCGGGCGTCGTCGGGCTCGCTGATCGGCCCGCCGTGGCAGAGCACGAGCACGTCCTGGCGCCGGCTCTTGCAGGCGTCGGCGATCGCCTGCACGCGCTGCACGCACTCGTCGAGCGTCCTGCTGGTGCGGACCCCGATCGTGCCGCCGGTCGTGCAACCCATGTGCGCGACCACGAGGTCCGCGCCGGCATCGCTCATCGCGACGGCCTGGGCGGGATCGAACACGTACGGCGTGGTCAGCAAGTCGAGGGCGCGGGCCGCGCGGATCAACTCGACCTCGTGCGCGAAGCCCATGCCGGTCTCCTCGAGCGCCAGGCGGAACTCGCCGTCGATCAGGCCGACCGTCGGGAAGTTCTGCACGCCGGCATAGCCGAGTTCGCGCAGTTCGCGCAGGAACGGCCCGAGCAACAGGAAGGGATCGGTCGCGCACACCCCGGCTAGCACCGGCGTGTGGCGCACGACCGGCAGCACCTCGGCGGCCATCTCGCGCACGATCGCGTTGGCGTTGCCGTAGGGCATCATCCCGGCGAGCGAGCCGCGGCCGGCCATCCGGTAGCGCCCCGAGTTGTAGACCACCAGCAGGTCGATCCCGCCGGCTTCCTCGCTCTTGGCCGAGAGGCCGGTGCCGGCGCCGCCGCCCAGGATCGGTTCGCCACGGGAGACCTTCTGCCGGAGTCGTTCGAGGATCGAGGAGCGGTTCATGGGCGTCGTGAGGTGCTGGCGATCAGGGTCAGGAGGGCATGCGCGAGCTGGCGCGCGAACGCGGGGTCGTTGAGGTGGGCATCCACTTCGTGCACCGGCGTCCTGCCCGCATGCTTGCGGATGGCGGCGAAGAGCTCGCCGCGCGCCGTGGGATCGGCGAAGGGCTGGCCGTCGGCGTCGAGCGCCGAGATCCCGCGGCCTGGCAGCCAGATCTCGGCCGGACCGCGGCAGCCCGCGAGCTTGCGCCCGATCTCGGCGCCGAGCGCGGCGCATTCGGCGGGTGTGGTCCGCATCAGCGTGACGTTGGCGTTGTGCACGTGCAGCTTGCGGTCGCGGTAACGCGCGGGCACGGTCTCGGGCGCGAAGAAGTTCACCATGTCGAGCGCGCCGACCGAGACGACCTGCGGCGTGCCGGTCGCCGCCGCCGCGGTCAGCCGTGTGGGGCCGGCCGAGAGCAGGCCGCCGCAGAGCTCGTCGGCGAGCTCGGTCGTGGTCACGTCGAGCACCCCGGCCAGGAGGCCGTCCCGGATCAAGGACTCCAGCGCCTGGCCGCCATTGCCGGTGGCATGGAACACGAGGACCTCGTAGCCGGCGGCCTCGAGCACTTCGCGCGCGACCTGCACGCACGGCGTCGTCACGCCGAACATGGTCGCTCCGATCAGCGGCCGGTCGGCGCCTTCGCGCCGAGGCTGGCGGAAGCGCACCATGCCGGCCAGCGCCGCTGCGGCTTCGCCGAGCACCGTCCGGCTGATCGGGTTGAGCCCGGCGATGTCGACGATCGAGTTCAGCATCAGGATGTCCTTGTCGCCGACGAAGTGCCGGACCTGCCCGGAGGCGAGCGTGGAGACCATCACCTTGGGCACGCCGAGCGGCAGCGCGCGCATCGCCTCACAGCCGATCGTGGTGCCGGCCGAACCGCCGAGCGCGAGCACGCCCGCCACGTCGCCGCGGGCGTGCGCGCGCAGCAGGAGTTCGCGGGCGCCGCGCGCGGCGGTCGCCACGGCGGTGGCGCGGTCGGGCATCGCCGCGGGCGTGGTGCCCGCGGCCGCGAACACTTCCTGCCGGCTGATCCCGGCGGCGAACCCAGGGGCGCCGCCGCTGCCGGTGTCCACGAGCACGGTCTCGACCCCGGCCGCTTGCAGGCAATCGCGGGCGAACGCGGCCTCGGCCCCCTTCGTGTCGAGCGTCGCGAGCAGATAGACGCGCACGCGGCGCCTCCTAGACCCCGCCCGCCGCGGAGGTCGGCGCGATCCTGCCGGCGAGCACGTCGGCCCGCGCCTGCTCGATGCGCTGCGCGACCTCGGGCCGGCGCACGAACTCCGCCCAGGCCCGTTCCCTGAGCACGGCGTCGAACCAGCGCCCGGCCTGCTGGCGCCGGCGCTCGGCGAGTGCACCGCTGCGCCGCCAGGCCGCGACGCGCGCGGAGACGTGCTCCCAGAGCGCGTCGACCCCGTCGCCGGTCAGGCCCGAACAGGTCAGCACCGCCGTGTCGTGGTGGCCGAGCACCTGCATCGCAGCCGCGAACTCGCCGTGCGCGGTGCGCGCGCGTCCGAGGTTGTCGCCGTCGGCCTTGGTGATCGCGACGGCATCGGCGAGCTCCATGATCCCGCGCTTGATGCCCTGCAGCTCGTCCCCCGAGCCCGGCAATACGAGCAGGAGGAAGAAGTCGGTCATGTTCGCGACCTCGGTCTCGCTCTGGCCGACGCCGATGGTCTCTACGATCACGACGTCGTGGCCCGCCGCCTCGCAGAGCAGGATCGCCTCGCGCGTGTGCGCGGCGACCCCGCCGAGCGCCGTGCCGCCGGGCGAGGGCCGCACGAAGGCCTGCGGCGCGCGGGCGAGCTGCTCCATGCGCGTCTTGTCGCCGAGGATGCTGCCACCCGAGACGGGCGAGCTCGGATCGATCGCGAGCACCGCGAGCTTGTGCCTGGCGACGAGGCGCAGCCCCAGGCACTCGAGGAGCGTGCTCTTGCCGACGCCCGGGGCCCCGGACACGCCGAGCCGGAGCGCGCCACCGGTCGCCGGCAGCAGCTCCTGCAGCAGGCGGGCAGCGAGCTGCCGGTCGGCCGGGAGCTGGCTCTCGACCAAGGTGATCGCCTGCGCGAGCACACGGCGATCGCCGCCAAGCACGCCCTGCGTCAGTTCAGCGAGCGAGAGGCGCGCGGGCATCCTGGTTCGCACCGGGTTCGGTCACGCGGTGCAACTCTAGTCGGTCACGCGCCTGGATTCGCGGGCGGCTGGCCGAGCAGGTCCAGCAGCGCGAGCGCCGCCCGTGGGATCACGGTGCCGGGCCCGAAGATCGCCGCACACCCGGCGGCGCGCAGGAACTCGTGGTCGCGCTTGGGGATCACGCCGCCGGCCACGACCAGGATGTCGCCACGGCCCAGTCGGCGCAGCTCGGCGAGCAGCTGGGGCACGAGGGTCTTGTGGCCGCCGGCGAGGCTCGACACGCCGACGACGTGCACGTCGTTCTCGACCGCCTGCTGCGCGACTTCTCCGGGTGTCGCGAAGAGCGAGCCGAGATCGACGTCGAAGCCGAGGTCGGCAAAGGCCGTGGCGATCACCTTCTGGCCGCGGTCGTGGCCGTCCTGGCCCATCTTCGCGACCAGGATCCGTGGCCGGCGGCCGTCCTGCTGCACGAACGCGCTGCAGCGCGCGCGCGCGAGCTCGACTTCGCGCAGGCCGGCGGCTTCGCGCGCGTAGACTCCGGCGATCGACCTGGTCGTGGCCTGGTGCCGGCCGAACACCAGCTCGAGCGCTGCCGAGATCTCGCCGACGGTCGCGCGCGCCCGGGCAGCGTCGAGTGCCTTGCCGAGCAGGTTCGCATCGCCGCGGGCGCCCTCGGTCAGCGCGCGCAGGGCGTTCTGGCAGCGGGCCTCGTCGCGCGTCGCGCGCAGCTGCCGCAGGCGCTCGATCTGCGCCGCGCGCACCTGCGTGTTGTCGACCTCGAGCACCTGCATCTCGGTCTCGTCGGGGGGCGTGAAGCGGTTCACGCCGACGATCACGTCCTTGCCGGAGTCGATCCGGGCCTGGCGGCGCGCCGCCGCCTCCTCGATGCGCAGCTTCGGCAGGCCCTGCTCGATCGCCTTGCGCATGCCGCCGAGCGCCTCCACCTCGTCGATCGTGGCCTGGGCCTTGTGCGCGAGCTCGCGGGTCAGGGTCTCGACGTGGTACGAACCGCCGCAGAGGTCGACGAGCCGGCAGAGCTGCGCCTCCTCCTGCAGGATCAGCTGCGTGTTGCGCGCGATGCGGGCCGAGAAGTCGGTCGGCAGGGCGAGCGCCTCGTCGAGCGCGTTCGTGTGCAGCGACTGGGTGCCGCCGAGCACTGCCGCTAGCGCTTCGAGGCAGGTGCGGGCCACGTTGTTGAACGGATCCTGCGCAGTCAACGACCAGCCGCTGGTCTGGCAGTGGGTCCGGAGCAGCAGCGAGCGCGGGTCCTTCGGCGCGAAGCGCTGCACGTTCCTGGCCCAGAGCTGCCGCGCGGCGCGCAGCTTCGCGACCTCCATGAACACGTCCATGCCGATCGCGAAGAAGAACGACATGCGCGGCGCGAACTCGTCGATCGTCAGCCCGGCCGCGAGCCCGGTGCGCAGGTACTCGAGGCCGTCCGCGAGCGTGTAGGCGAGCTCGAGGTCGGCGGTCGCGCCGGCCTCCTGCATGTGGTAGCCGGAGACCGAGATCGGGTTGAACTTCGGCATCCTGCGGCTGCACCACGCGAAGATGTCGCCCACGATCCGCAGCGACGGGCCCGGCGGGTAGATGAAGGTGTTCCGGACCATGAACTCCTTCAGGATGTCGTTCTGGAT
>CAZSKV010000849.1:0-3909 GCA_964607495.1 uncultured candidatus Brocadiaceae bacterium | reverse complement strand
GCGACCCCGTCCCGCTTCGTGCATCCGGGCGCGCGCGTCCATGCGGTGCAGGCGCACGAGCTGCCGTGCATCGATTGCATGACCCGACGGTTCGCGAGCATGCAGCGCCTGGGTTGCGTGACCACGCCGCGCGGGCGGTGTGTGACCGAGGTGTCGGTCGAGCGCATGCTCGAGGCGGTCGTCGGTGCCCTCGAAGGGCTGCCGATCACCACGCCAGTGCCGGTTTGATCTTCGGGTTGCTTGCCGCGAAGTCGAAGCCCAGCACCGCCGCGAACGCGGCCGCGATCTGCGCCTGGTAGATCGTCGGATGCTGCTTGCGTTCCCCGCGGGCCGGGATCGACGGCCCGAGCGCGGCGATCCAGATCGACTCCGAACCGCGCACGTCCCGGCCGTGGTTCTTCCATTCCTCGGGCGCCGGCCCGCGGCCGTGGTCCGCAGCGATCAGGAGCGTCGTCTTCCCGGCATAGGCGGGCAGCGACTGGAGCAGCTCCCAGAGCCGCGCGAGCATCCGGTCGGTGCGCTCCGCAGCGAGCAGGTACTGGCGATAGTCACCTTCGTGGCCGAACTCGTCGGTCTCCCCGAAAGTCAGGTAGAGCACCCGCGGCTGCCGATGCCGCAAGTAGAGCAGCATGCTCTCGAAGGTCAGCGCGTCGTAGGTGGCACCCGGCCACCGCTCGGGCAGATCCTGCTTGAGCCGGTTCAGGAGCGCGCACTCGGCCGCGGCCTCGGCGAGGTGCATCGGCTCGGTCGCGGCATTCACGAACAGCCCGCTGCGCTCGCGGTGCACGATCGCCGGCACCACGTCCCACATGCCGAACACCGCGACCTGGCCGGTGAAGCCGCTCTGCCCGTGCAGCCATTCGAGGACGGTCGGGTTCGGGTTCGGCTTCTTGTCGTTGCTGTCGATCCGGCGGTCGTGGTGCCCGACCAGCATCTCGCTGTAGCCCGGATACGAGAAGTTCAAGCCGTTGCTGACCTTGACCACCGATTGCTCGTGCTGGTTGCCGAGCAACTGTCCCTGTGCAGCCACCGTGCGCCACAGGAAGGGCAGCAGCAGCGCGCGCCGCTCCGCTGCCGACTCGCGCCAGTAGCGCGCCTTCCAGGGCTTCTCATCCTTGACCTTGAGTGCCGCCTGGGTCAGCAGTTCAGGATCGGCACCGCAGAACACCTCTTGCCAACGCAGGCCGTCGACGAGCACGAGCACCGCGCGCTCGGAGCGCGGCAACGACTGGGCGGAGAGGGAGGCGGCGAGAGCCAGGAGCAGCAGCAGCGGACGCATTGGCAGATCCTTACTCCTCCCGCGCCGGTCGACGCGAGAGGTAATCCAGACCCCCGTGCGCGCCGTGCGTGCGGATCTCCCGCACTCGGCTCCCGGGTGCGCGGCGGCGTGTGCTCGCCTGGTGCTTCACAGTGCCGCGCAGACGGTGCAGTCCCAGGTTGACGAAGCAATCACGCGACCAGCGCGCCACCTCGCCGGCGCGCAGATGCATCCCCATGCGCCGCACACGCAGCGCTTGGAGTTGGTGCCGGGCGTGCTCGTCGGCCTGGTTGGATCGCCCGGCCGCATTCTCCGTGCGGAAGCAGCCGCCAAGCCGCGCAGCGAGGAATGGAGGTCGTCGATCGCCTCGCGGCGATCCGGATGCCATCGCCAACCCGGCGTCACCTCCCTCACCTCCGCCGGAGCCGCAGCGGCGAGCGCACCCCCGCCAACGCTGCAGGAAGTACGAGCCAGAATGACCCGGATGCGGCGTCTTGCCGCTGCGCACGCGACCTGCGGCTGGCACATCACGACGGAGTCGAGTGCGTACCGGACCACTTCTCCCGGCCGAGTACGGTGCCGCGTCCACCGCGTGTCGAGCACGTGCAGGCAGGCGCTGCTCGCGCCATCGCGCGTGGAGAGCCCAACTGTGCATACGCTCCGCCGGGGAGCCGGCACTTCGTCGACGAGGGCCGGCATCCGCTCGGATGGACGAGCCGGACGCTCCGCGAACTGTGCGCAAGCGCGCCGGAGCGTCGCCCAGGCGCGCGAACCCGCCGCAGAGTCCGCGGTCGCGGCGCCACGCTCCCGGCCACGAGCCCAGCAAGAGGGGACCAGTGTCTACCTGGCGCGTTCGACGCGCTCCAGCTCCAGCATCACGTTGTTCTCGAGCCGCCGCACGAAGTGCCCGACCTCCGGCGCGTACCAGTGGAACGCCACGATCTCGAGCCCCCGCGCGTTCCCCGCCGCGCGCGAGCGCCGGCAGATCCGGTAGCAGACGAAGCGCCCGGCCGGGACCTCGAGCGCTTCCTTGGCCTCGACGTGGTACTCGAGCCGCAAGGCGCGCGGCGCCTGGCCCGGCACCTTGAGCAGCACCTCGACCTCCCAGCGCTTGCCGACGAAGAGCGGCCAGTGGTAGCGCAGGTCGGCCGGCGCCATCTCGATCGTCGCCTCGGCGATGCCGTCGCGGCGTTGACCGAGCTCGCCGAGCTCGGTGGTGTAGCGCAGCACGATCTTGCTCTCCTCGTCGACCAGCTCGTAACCGTCGGGGCCGGCACTGCCGACGCGGGTCGCGACCTTGTGCGCGCCGCCCCGCCGCCACACGAAGCGGTCGCCGGGCTTCCAGACCGGGGCGGCGCAGGTCTCGATCCCGGCCGGCGTCGCGTCGGCCCGCAGCAACCCCTTGCCCGTGCCCTCGGGCAGCCCTGGCGCCGGCTCAGGAACCGCGCAGGCCGCTGCCACGAACAGCAGCAGCGCGCGCCTCACTGCGGTTTCTGCGTCAGGATGCGCAGCTCGGCCAGCTGTTCGGCGGCGACCTCGCTCGGGGCCTTGGTCATCAGGCAGGTCGCGCTCGCGGTCTTCGGGAAGGCGATCACGTCGCGGATGCCCTCCCGGCCCAGGCAGAGCGTGACCAGGCGGTCGATCCCCAGCGCGATGCCACCGTGCGGCGGCGCGCCGAAGCGGAACGCATCGAGCAGGAAGCCGAACTTCTTCTGCTGCTGCTCGGGCGTGATGCCGAGGAACGCGAACACGCGCTGCTGCACTTCGGCGCGATGGATGCGGATCGAGCCCGAGCCGAGCTCCCAGCCGTTCATCACGATGTCGTAGGCACGCGCGCGGATCGCCGCCGTGTCGCGCGCGAAATCCGTGATCTCCCAGTCGACCGGTGCCGTGAAGGGATGATGTGCCGCGTCCCAGCGCTGGCGCTCCTCGTTCCACTCGAACATCGGGAAGTTGGTGACCCAGGCCAGCTTGAACACGCCCGGCGTGCGCAGGCCGAGCGTGCCCGCGACCTTGAGGCGGAGTTCACCCAGGGCCTTGTGCACGACGCCGGCCCGGTCGGCGACGAAGAGCAGCAGGTCGCCCGCCTTGGCCCCCATCGCCGCGATCAGCTCCTTGCCCTTGTCGCCGTCGAAGAACTTCGCGATCGACCCGGTCACGCCCTCGGCGGTGATCTTCGCCCAGGCCAGACCCTTGGCGCCGAAGCCGGCGACGAACGCGGTCAGCTCGTCGATCTCCTTGCGCGAGAAGCGCTCGGCCGCGCCGGTCACGCACAGCCCCTTGACGCACCCACCGGCCTCGACCGCGCCGCGGAACACCTTGAACTCGCTGCGGCTGGCCAGCGCGGACACGTCGTTCAGCTCGAGCCCGAAGCGCAGGTCGGGCTTGTCGCTGCCGTACTTCGCGATCGCCGCGGCGTAGTCCATGCGCGGGAACGGCGTCTGCACCTCGATGCCGAAGCCCTCCTTGAAGCTGTGCACGAGCATGGCCTCGACCACGTCCATCACGTCGTTCTCCTCGACGAAGCTCATCTCGAGGTCGATCTGCGTGAACTCCGGTTGCCGGTCGGCGCGCAGGTCCTCGTCCCGGAAGCAGCGCGCGATCTGGTAGTAGCGGTCCATCCCAGCGACCATCAGCAGCTGCTTGAACAG
>CAZSKV010000848.1:0-2765 GCA_964607495.1 uncultured candidatus Brocadiaceae bacterium | reverse complement strand
AGCACCCCGGCGAAGAGGTTCTCGCTGATGAAGGGCGCGTAGATCCAGCCGCGGATCGCGCTGCGCCGCTGCTCGACGTTCGCGACCGGCGCGCCCTTCGCATACATCGGCAGGAACAAGAGGAACCCCGGCCGCATGGTGCTGTCCTGCACCAGCTGGATCGGACGCGTCATGCGCAGGTTGCCGGAATCGCGCGCGGCGTCGGCGGCCTGTCTGCGGGTAGCCTCGCTCGCGACGTCGAGCCCGATGGCTTGCACGTTGCGTGCGATCGGCTCGATGAACGTCACCACGTACTGGTCCCAGCCGGTCGGGCGCTCCAACGCCGGGATGTCCGGCACCTGCTTGACCGTGAACTCGGGTGCGTACCCGGCACGCTGCTCCGCGAGGAAGCTGGCCGAGTCGGCCGCGGTGACCCGCCGGACCACGCCGATGCCGTGGATCCCGGGGTAGCGCTCGACGATCTGCAGCGAGTCGATGAAGTCTCGCCACTCCAGCGGATCCACCTCTTTCGAGGCGACATGCAGGCTCACGCCGCTCTGCAGGGCGTCGCCGTAGGTCGCGAGCCGATCGAAGATCGCCTGTTCGGCCGTCCCCACCACGTTCGCGAAGCGCGCGGCGAGACGATCCCGGCGTATGGCCTCGAGATCCGTGTCGACGACCCAGGCGAACGCGACCCCGGCGACCAGGGTGAGGAGACAGAGGCTCCAGCCAGGGACCAGGTTCAGGCCCCAGCGCAGGTTCCGCCCGTGCGGACGCACCTCGTCGGACGGGACTTGCGGCGCAGACACCAGCCCTGGTTCGGCCCCTGCAGCGCGGCGCCTTGAGCTGGGACCGGCCCGGCGCTGCGATCAGCGCCGCGGCGCCGCCTCGGCCGTCGGCGCCGAGTCCGGCGCCGCCTCGAGCGGAATCGTGATCCCGTCGGCGGCAACGACGGTTTCGCAGCGAGGTGCAAGCGCCGTCACGAGGTCTTCCATCGTGCGGATGTCCTTCGCCTGGAACGTCGCGGTCAACTGCCGCGGGCCAGTCTTGCTCCACCTGCCGGAACAGCTCACGACATCGGTTGGCAAGTCGAGCGTGAAGCGCAGGTCGAGCCCCTGCAGCTGGCGCTTCTGCTTCTCGAAGAAGCTGCGCAACATCTCCTGATCGAGTTCCGGCAGCTTGCGCAGCCGCTCCATCGCCTCGAGCCAGGCCTGCCTGCCGCGCGGGTAGAACTCGATCCGCACGGTGTCCTTGGCCGGGCCCTTGCAGAAGAACCAGTCGGCCGCGCCCCCGGCGAGCGGACTCTTGCGCAGACCTGCCACGCCCGCGAACGCAACCTGGATCGAGAGGTTGCGCCGGCCACGGGTCTTGTCCGTCGCATAGCGTTCCACGCTCAGGCCAGCGCTCTCGAGTTCCTTGCGTGCCTGTTCCTCCTGGAACAGGAGCAGTGGGTCACCGCCGCCCGGTGCCGCTGCAGGCGCGGCCTGCTTGACCGTGGCGAGCAGATCCTCGCCGATTGCCATGCGGATCGTCTGCTTGCCGGAACCATCGGCCGCGAGCGTGACGGTCGCTTCGACTTCGAGACAGGAGGGGAGGAGGACCAGAGCGAGCACTGCCGGAATTCGCCACATGGGGCTTGCATCGGCCGTTGCGATCGACGAACTGCAGCGCCATGAACGATTGGTTGGCAGTCCTCCTGGGTCTCCTCCTGCTCGCGATCGCCTCAGAACTCCTGGTGCGCGGTTCGGTGCACATCGCGCTCACGCTCGGCGTCAGCCAGATGGTCGTGGGTGCGACGCTCGTGGCCTTCGGCACGTCGTCCCCGGAGATGATGGTCAGCACGGTTGCCGCCTGGCGCGGACAGGGCGACATCGCGGTCGGCAACGTGCTCGGCAGCAACACCTTCAACCTGGGCGTGATCCTCGGCGTCTCGGCGCTGTGCCGGCCCATCCTCGGCGTTGCGGCTGCAGCCCGCTTCGAGATGCGATACCTGGTCGCGACGGTGGCACTGGCGTTCGTCCCCTGGCTGCTCGGCGACCGGATCACGCGGCCGCTCGGCGCCGGCCTGCTGGCCATCGTGATCGTGTTCACAGGCCTGTCGATCCACCGCGAACGACGCCGGGCGCGGCCAGACCACGCTCCGGCGGTGCAGCGCGCCCGGGGGCGGATGCTGCTCAGCTGCGGGATGGTCGTGGCCGGCCTCGTCGGCCTGCCGTTCGCTGCCGATCACCTCGTCCAGGGCGCGATCGGGATCGCCAAGTCTGCGGGCCTCTCCGAGGCCTTCATCGGCCTGACGATCATCGCCGCCGGCACCAGCCTGCCGGAACTCGCGACCTCGGTGAACGCAGCGCTCAAGGGCCACCCGGAGATCGCGCTCGGCAACGTGCTCGGCAGCAACATCTTCAACCTCGGCTCCGTGCTCGGGGTCGCAGCCCTGATCCAGCCGCTCGCGATCGACTGGGCGGTGGACGCCCCGTCCCTGCTGCTCGGGACCTTCTACGTCCTGTGGACCGCGGGCCAGCTGCGCTGGTTCGGCAGCATGGGCCGGGTGGCTGGGGCACTGTTCCTCGGCTCCTACTGCGTCTACCTGGGCTACCTCGTCCGGACGCAGGCGGCGTAGACTTGCATTTCCGATGTCGCTCCTGCTCGCCCTGACCCTCGCCATCAGCTGGCAAGATCCTGGCAAGGCCGTCCCCCAGGATGCGGCCGCCAGCAAGCCGGCGCTCGCGCAACCGGGCGAGGCCGCGGCCCGTCCTGTGCCGGACAAGGAGGCCAAGGAGGCCCTG
>CAZSKV010000847.1:0-3389 GCA_964607495.1 uncultured candidatus Brocadiaceae bacterium | reverse complement strand
GGACTTTTCGGCACTAGGCGAGGGCTTTCTTGATCGCGTCCGCCGTGACCGGCGTGATCAGCCCGCGGTCGGTGATCAACCCCGTGAGGAATCGGGCGGGCGTGACGTCGAAGGCCGGATTGCAGGCGCCGACGCCGGCCGCGGCGATGCGCTGGCCGCAAAGGCTCAAGACCTCCTCCGCGGCCCGCTCCTCGATCGGGATCTGCGTGCCGTCGCGCAGCGCGAGGTCGAAGGTGCTCGCGGGTGCGGCGATGTACATCGGCACATGGTGCTCCTTGCAGGCCAGGGCCAGGCCATAGGTGCCGACCTTGTTCGCCGCATCGCCATTGCTCGCGATGCGGTCCGCGCCGGTGAGCACGAGCTGCACCGCGCCGCGCGCGATCAGGCCGGCGGCGGCACTGTCCGGCAGCACGCGCACCGGGATCCCTTCGGCATGCAGCTCGAGCGCGGTCAGGCGCGAACCCTGCAGCAAGGGCCGCGTCTCGTCCGCCAACACCGTGAAGCGCCGGCCCAGTCGCCACGCCGCGAAGAGCACGGCCAGGGCCGTGCCGTCCCCGGCCGTCGCCAGGCGCCCGGTGTTGCAGTGGGTGAGCACCGTCATGCCGTCGCGCACGAGGGCCTGGCCGTGGCGGCCGATCCGCGCGCAGAGCTCGATGTCCTCGCGCTCGATCGCGCCGGCCTCGGCGAAGAGCGCGTCCAGCTGCGGGGTCCGCCGGCCCACGGCCTGCATGCGGCGCACGGCCCAGGGCAGGTTGACCGCGGTCGGGCGCGCGCGGATCAGGGCCGCGCCGACGGCCTCGAGCGCCGCCACGAAGGCCTCCACATCGCGCGGCGCGCGCTCGCGCACGCCGAGCACCATGCCGTAGGCCGCGGCCACACCGAGCGCCGGGGCGCCACGCACCGCGAGGCAGCCGATCGCATCGAGCAGCGGCTGCAGGCGCTCGATCCGCAGCAAGACCTGCTGGTGGGGGAGCCGGGTCTGGTCGAGCAGGTGCAGCGTCCCCGCTGCGTCCCCCTCCCAGCGCAGGGTCGGTTGCATCTCAGCAGCCGTAGCGCTTGCGCACTTCGGCATCCTTCGCGAGCACCTTCTTGCGCTCCTGCTCGCTGCGTTGCTCGAGCCGATCGGCGAGCGCCTGGTCGCCGAGCGCCAGGATGCGGGCCGCGAAGAGGGCGGCGTTCTTGGCGCCGGCCTTGCCGATCCCGACCGTGCCGACCGGCACCCCGGGCGGCATCATCACGGTCGAGAGCAAGGCGTCGTGACCCACGTAGGGGCCGGAGTCGACCGGGATGCCGATCACTGGCAGCCGGGTGTGCGCGGCCAGGGTTCCGGCGAGGTGGGCGGCCATGCCTGCCGCGCCGACCAGGATCTGGATGCCGTTCTGCTTGGCATCGTGCACGAAGGCCTGCACTTCGGCGGGCGTTCGATGCGCCGAGAGCACGCGGACGTGGTAGCCGACCCCGAGCTCGTCGAGGATCTCGAACGCCCCTTCGAGGGTCGGCAGGTCGGAGTCGGACCCCATCAGGAACGCCACGGGTCTGCTCTTGCCGCTCATCGGGTCAGCCTCTCCTGGATCTCGGCGTAGGTCTTCGCGGTCTTCTCGATCACGTCGCGCGGCAGGGGCGGTGGCGGCGGCTGCTTGTTCCAGCTGGTCGAGAGCAGCCAGTTGCGCAGCACCTGCTTGTCGAACGAGGTCGGCTGCCCGCCGGGCTCGACCTCGTCGGCCGGCCAGAAGCGCGAGCTGTCCGGAGTCAGGCACTCGTCGATCAGGATCAACTTGCCGTCGAGCAGGCCGAACTCGAATTTCGTGTCGGCGATCACGATCCCGCGCTCGCGCGCATGCGCATGGCCACGCTGGTACAGCTC
This sequence comes from uncultured candidatus Brocadiaceae bacterium, assembly GCA_964607495.1. GTDB lineage: Bacteria > Planctomycetota > UBA1135 > UBA1135 > UBA2386 > CAZSKV01. Next base: position 1,525 of record CAZSKV010000847.1, on the reverse strand, counting down.
GATCGCGGCCTCGCGCGCGCGGATGGCCACGTCCTTGCCGACGAGTTCGACCACGCGCGCGAACGCGATCGGCTCGTCGTGCCCGGTCTCGGCCTTGGTCGAGGGGGTCAGGATCGGCGGGTCGATGCGGGAGGCGTGCTGCAGGCCGGGTTCCAGGCGCACGCCCGAGACCTGGCCGGTCTTCTGGTAGTCCGACCAGCCGGAACCAGTCAGGTAGCCGCGCACGACCCATTCGACCGGCAGCGGCTTCGCCCTGCGGCAGCGCATCGCGCGCCCGCGCAGCGCCGCGCGCGCCGCGGCCGGGATCTCCGGCCAGGCGTCGACATCGGCCGACAGGAAGTGGTTCGGGATCACCTTGGCGAGCAGGCCGAACCAGAACACCGAGAGCCCGGTCAGGACCTTTCCCTTGCCCGGAATCCCTTCGGCCATCACCACATCGAAGGCCGAGATCCGATCGGTCGTGACCAGCAGCAGATCCTGGCCGATCTCGTAGAGATCGCGGACCTTGCCGCGGCCGATGCGCTTGAGGAATGGCAGCTCGGTCGTCAGGACGGGGGCTTCGCTCATCGTGGGTGGGGGAACGGGGTGCGGGATGTTAGAAGGAGCACAACCACTCTGTCCATGCGCGCCACGATCGCACCGCTGCCCGAGGGTCCGCCGCGAGATCTCGGCGGCAAAGGCCTCGTGCCGGGCAGCAAGAGCCACACCCAGCGCGCGCTGATCCTCGCCGGATTCCTGCCGGGCACGCGCCTGCTGAAGGGTGCGCTGCGCGCCGGCGACACCGAGGTGCTGGCGGCGGCCCTGACCGCGCTCGGCGCGCGTTGCCAATGGGGGGCCAGGGGCCTGGCCGTGACCGGACGGCACGGCCTGCACCCCGAGGGCGAGGTGCACCTCGAGGAGAACGGCACCGCGCTGCGCACCCTCCTGGTCGTCGTGCCGATGCTCGAGGGCCGGCTCACGGTCAACGGCAGCGATCGCCTGCGCGAACGGCCGCTCGGCGAGGCGCTCGCGCTGCTGCGCGAAGTCGGAGTCGTGTGCTCGGCCGACCGCCTGCCGCTTGCGGTGGACGGCCGCCGCGCGCGATGGCCCGAGACCCTGACCGTCGATGCGCGCGTGACCACGCAGGTGGCCTCGGGAGCGATGCTCGGTGCGGCGCTGCGCGCCTACTGGTGCGCGAGCCGCAGCACGGTGCGCGCGCTCGCGCCGAGCGCCGCCGACTACCTGGCGTTGACGGCCGCGCAGATCACGGCATTCGGCTTCGCGGTGGCGGAGACCGCGTCGGCGGAAGCGGTGAGCTACACGATCGAGCTGGGTTCCGAGAGCACGTTGCGAGACGTGTGGATTCCGCCGGATCCCTCGAGCCTCGCGTTCCCGCTCGCGCTCGCGGCGCTGCACAAGCAGCCCGCTCCGGCCTGGGCCAGCTTCGATCCCTGCGACCCGCATCCGGACCGCCGGATCGGCGAGGATCTGGCGAAGCTGCACCGGGCGCGGGCCGGGGCCCGCGTCGACCTCGGCGACCTGGCCA
>CAZSKV010000846.1:0-6759 GCA_964607495.1 uncultured candidatus Brocadiaceae bacterium | reverse complement strand
CGCGCTGCAGGCGGCGACGCCGATCTCGTGGACGATCGAGGCCCCGGCGAACCTGCCGTTGGTGCTCGGCCTCGGGGCGTCGCGCGTGGACCTGCCGCTGCTCGGAGGCACCCTCGTCCCGGCTCCGGACGCGGTGCTCGGCCTCGCGACCGACGCGCAGGGCGTGGCCGCGTTCGCGACCCAGCTCCCGGCCGGGCTCGCGGCCGGCACCAGCCTCTTCGCGCAGGCCTGGATCCTGGATGCCACCGGCCCCAAGGGCCTGACCGCGACCAATGCCCTGCAATGCACCGTGCAGTAGCGCCGGACGCCGGCCGCGCGGCGCGGGACTGCCCGGTTGTGCGCGAAGCGGACATCATGCCGGCGGCGCGCTCTTTGCTGGGCGCGCACCGGCTTCGATGCCCGACCTCACGCGACTCCTGCAGGGACTCGACGACACTGCGTCCCCACCCGACGAGCTCACGATCGGAGCGCTGTACGACGAGATCCGGCGGCTCGCGCGCGCGTGCATGCGCGGCGAACGCGCGGATCACACGCTGGTGCCGACCGCGCTCGCGAACGAGGCCTACCTGCGGCTCTTCGGCGGCGCGAAGCCGAGCTTCGCCAACCGGGCCGAGTTCTTCGCGGCGGCGGCCACGACCTTGCGCCGCATCCTGGTCGAGCACGGCCGGCGCAAGGCGAGCGCGAAGCGCGGCGGCGACCAGTCCCGGCGCGCCCTGGACGCGGACAGCCTCGCGGCGCGGACAGCCGACGAGCGCCTGCTGGCGGTCGACGAAGCCCTGCAGCAGCTCGCGGCCCTCGACCCGACCAAGGCCAGGCTCGTGGAGCTGAGGTTCTTCGCCGGTCTCTCGGTCGAGGAGGTCGCGCGCCTGCTCGGCATGTCGGAGCGCACGGTCGCGCGCGACTGGCGGATCGCGCGCGCGTTCCTGCGCGCGCAGCTCACCCACGAAGAGGGCGGCGATGAGCTGGACGCCTGATCGCTGGACCGAGATCGAGTCGCTCTTCCACGCGGCTGCGCAGCAGCCGGTGGCCGCGCGCGCGGCGTTCCTCGCGACCGCCTGCGCCGGGGACCGCGAGCTGCACAGCGCGGTCGGCCAGCTGCTGCACGCGGATGCGCAGCCCGAAGACGAGCTGCTCGACCATGGGGCGATGGGCCTTTTGCGCGGCAAGGACCCGCTGCTCGGCGCGCGCTTTTCCGCGTTCGAGCTGGTCGAGCGGATCGCGGACGGCGGCATGGGCTCGGTCTACCGCGCGACGCGCGTCGACGGCGACTTCGCGCAGGAGGTCGCGGTCAAGGTGCTGCGCCTCGGCCTCACGAACGTCGCGCTGCGCGAGCGCTTCGCGCGCGAACGGCAGACCCTCGCGCGTCTGGTGCATCCGCACGTCGCGCGCCTGCTCGACGGCGGGACCAACGAGCAGGGCGTGCCCTTCTTCGCGATGGAGCTGATCGACGGGTTGCCGCTGGACCGCTGGTGCGACGAGCGGGCGGCGTCGCAGCGCGAACGGTTGCGGCTGTTCGCGACCGTGTGCCGCGCGGTGCACTTCGCGCACCAGAACCTCGTGGTCCACCTCGACCTCAAGCCCAGCAACATCCTGGTCGACGCGCACGGCGTGCCGAAGCTGCTCGACTTCGGCGTGGCCGGGCTGCTCGAGGACGTGATCGAGTCGAGCGGCGCGCCGGCCGGGCAACGGGCGTTCACCCCCGAGTACGCGAGCCCGGAGCAGCTGCGCGGCGAGCCACCGAGCACCGCTTCGGATCTCTACTCGCTCGGCGTCGTGCTCCACGAGCTGCTCACCGGGAGCCGGCCGGGCGCTCCAGTCGCCGCCGGGACCGGCCGCGCGGGCGCGAGTCCGCGCGGCGACCTCGGCCACATCGTGGCAAGGTGCCTGCGCGCCGATCCCGCGCGGCGCTACGCCTCGTGCCAGGAGCTCGCCGACGATGTCGACCGCTTCCTGCGCGGACTGCCGGTCATCGCGCGCGCGAGCACCCTCGGCTACCGGCTCGTCCGCTTCGTCGCGCGGAACCGGGTCGTGGCCGGCACCACGCTCCTGCTCGTGTTCGTGCTCGTCGGCGGGATCGCCTCGACCCTGCACATGGCGAGCGTCGCGCGGGGGGAACGCGACGCCGCGGACGCGGCCCGCAAGCGGGTCGAGCGGGAGATGGCGCACGCGCGGATCGAGGCCACTTCGAGCCGGATCGTGACGGCCTTCCTCGGCGACACCTTCCTGTCGGCCGAGTTCGTCGGCAGCCAGCAGACGCGCGAGAAGGTCCGCGCGGCGATGCGGCTGCGCGCCGACCAGGTGCGCCGGCAGCACAGCGACAACCCGCATCTGCGCGCCAACCTGCTCGACGCGCTCGGACGCGCATGCGCGCAGGTCGACGCCTTCCCCGAGGCGGAGGCGCTGCTGCAGGAAGCCGCCGGCCTGCGCGTCGCGCACATGGGCCGGGACAGCCTCGAGCATGCACTGAGCCTCACGAGCCTCGGCCGGCTGCGCTACCAGCAGGGCCGCTACCCGGAAGCCGTCGAGCTGCTGCAGGCCTGCTACCTGCTGCACAAGTCCTGCGCGCCCGACGTGCACACGGACGTCGCCGCGGCCGCGAACGACCTCGCGGCGGCCGAGCGCGCGTGCGGGAACCGGCCGCGCGCGCGCGAGCTGCACCAGGAAGCGCTCGAGCTCCGGCGCAGGAGCGGCACGGACCCGGCGCTGGTGGCCGAGAGCCTGAACAACCTCTCGAACTCCGAGCCGGACCTCGCACTCGCCCGCGCCCATCTGGTCGAGGCGATCGCGATCCGCGCGCGCGTGCTCGGCGAAGACGATCCGCTGACGATCCAGTCGCGCGTGAACCTCGGCCGGTTGGCGCTCGCGCAGGGCGATTTCGCGGGCGCCAGGCCGTTGCTGCGCGACGGCGTCGCGGCCTGCCGGCGGATCGCCGGCCTCGGCACCGACGCGTTGAGCCCCGCACTCGCCGCGCTGGCCTATGCCGAGCTGCGCAGCGGTGACCTGCCGGCCGCGGCCACGGCGATCGCCGAGGCGCTGCAGCTCGACCGCGAGCGCTTCGGCGCGACGCATCCGCGCATCGCCTCCGACCTGGAGATCCAGGCCAACGTGCTCGAGCGGCAGCGCGACGAGGCCGCGGCACTCGCGGCATGGCAGGAGGCGCTGCGCATCCGCAAGGCCGTGCTGCCTGCGGGCCATCGCGACATCCCGAACACGCTCTGCAGCGTCGGGGCCGCGCTGGTCCGCCAGGCGAGGGCCGCCGAGGCGGTCACCGTGCTGACCGAGGCCAAGGAGCTCTACGCCACGAGTCGTGAACCCCGGCCGATCGACGTCGCGGACACCAACCTCCACCTCGCGGCCGCGCTCGAGGCGGTCTCGCGGCCGGAAGACGCCGAGCGCGCGCTGCTCGCCGCGCTGGCGTTGCAGACCGCCGCACCGGCCGCCGCGCCGCGCCTCGCAGCGACCCGCCAGCTGCTGCGCGAGTTCTACCTGCGGCACGGCAGGCCCGGGGACGCGGCCCGCTACGCCGAGGAGGCGGCGGTGAAGAAGGACTGAGTCCACTGCCCCCGTGCCATGCGCGCACCCGTGTTCGCGGAGCGGTCGCTCCGCGCGGACGTCGCGCCGGGCACGCCAAATGCCACGAGGTCACCGATGCAGACCACCCGCCCACTCCTGCTCCTGCTGCTCACGATCCACGCGACCCCCGCCGCCGAAGCCGCCCAGGGCGCGTGGTCGGCGCAATGCGACCTGCCGGGATTCGGGATCGGCGGCCGCGTGTTCCACCTGGGCACCTACCGCAACGAGCTCGTGGCCGGACTCTACAAGACGCCATGGCGCGACGGCGCCCTGCTCGCGCACCTCGCCCACTTCGACGGCGTACGCTGGCAGCCCTTCGGCACCGGAGTGTCCGGGGAGGTGCGCGCGACACTCGAGTTCCAGGGCAGCCTCTACGTCGGCGGTCGCTTCACCACGGCCGGCGGCCAGCCGGCTGCGAACATCGCGCGTTGGGACGGCTCGGCCTGGCAGAGCGTGGGCTCGGGCTTCGACAACCGCGTGTGGGCGCTGGCCGAGCACAAGGGCCAGCTCTACGCGGCGGGCGAGTTCACCGCGTCGGGAGCGACGCCGGTCGCACGCCTCGCGCTCTGGACTGGAACCGGCTGGCAACCCGTGGGCGGCGGCCTGCAGTGGAATCTCGGCCTCGACGCCGCGGTCTACGGCCTGCTCTCCGACGGCAACCAGCTCTTCGTCGGGGGCATGTTCGACCGCGCCGGCACGATCCCCGCGAGCCACGTCGCAGCCTGGGACGGCACGACCTGGCGTGCGCTCGGCGGCGGCGTCAACAACTTCGGGTACGGCTGGGTGCGCGCGCTCGCGTTCCATGGCGGCAGGCTGGTCGCCGGCGGCGTGTTCGGCCAGGCCGGCACGGTGAGCGCCGACAACGTCGCGGCCTGGGACGGCACGCAGTGGTCGCCGCTCGCCGCGGGAGTGCAGGGCCAGATCTATGGGGCCTCGGTGTGGGCGCTGCGCGCCTTCCAGGGGGACCTCTACATCGGCGGTGCGTTCGCGCTCTCGGGCACCACGCCGCTGCACGGGATCGCGCGCTTCGACGGCACCACGATGCACTCTCCCGGCGGCGTGACGCTCGCCGAGTTCAACCCGCCGGCGGTCATGGCGATGGCGCTCTGGAACGGCCGCCTCTACTGCGGTGGCGAGTTCCAGGTGGCCGGGCCGCTGGTCCCCCCCGACCTCGGCCGCGCGGTGTTCCACGTCGCCGCGTACGACGGCGCCGGCTGGGAGTGCGTCGGCCGCGGCCTCGGCTTCGGCGACGAGGTGCACGTGCTCGGGCGCTACCAGGGCGACGTGATCGCCGCCGGGCGCTTCCACACCGCCGGCGGCAGATACGTCGCCGGCCTCGCGCGCTGCGACGGCGACGAGTGGCGGCTCTTCGGGACCTTCGACGGCCTGATCCGCGGGATGACGCTGCACAACGGCGAGCTCTGGGTCGCCGGCGAGTTCTACACGGTGGACGGCCTGGTCGCCGATGGGGTCGCCCGCTTCGACGGCAGCGCCTGGCACGCCGTCGGCGGCGGCCCCGGCCCGCAGCGTGCGAACAGCATCGCGAGCTACATGGGGATGATCCACATCGGCACGACGGGCAGCCCGCTGCGCTGGAACGGCGCGAGCTGGCAGACCTTCACGCCGCCGATCTTCGGCACGCTGACGCAGATGCTCGTGCACAACGGCGTGCTCTACATGGGTGGCGCCACGCCGTTCCATCCAGGCGCGCCGAACCTCTTCGCCTGGGACGGAGTGACGTTGAGCGTGCCCGGCGGTGGGTTGAACGGCAGCGTCGAGGCGCTGGGAGCGTTCCAGGGCCGCCTGGTCGTCGGCGGCCGTTTCACGCAGGCCGGCACGCTGCCCGCGCGCTGCATCGCGAGCTGGGACGGCAGCGCCTGGTCCACGTTCGGGAGCGGAATCCGCGGCGCGACCGTGATGGAGATCACGACCTTCCAGGGCCAGCTCGTCGTCGGCGGCGACTTCAGCAGGTTCCAGGGCGAGGTCACCGACTACGTCGCGCGCTGGAGCGGCTCGGCGTGGCAGGCGATCGGTCCGAGCGCGCCGAACGGCGCGGTGTTCGCATTGCTGGCCGACGACCTGAGAGGCGAACTGCACGTCGGCGGGTGGTACTCGAAGAACGGCAACCAGGACGACAGCTACTACAGCCTCTGGCAGAGCACGCCGGCGTGGACCACGGTCGGCAGCGGCTTGGGCACACCGCGCCGGACTCCGGCGCTGCGCGGCGAGGGTCTGCTGCTGCCCGGATCGCGCGCGAGCTGGCGCCTCTCGAGCGCGCGCGAGAACGCGCCCGCGGTGCTCGCGCTCGGCGCGCAACGGATCGACCAGCCCCTGCTCGGCGGCGTGCTGGTGCCGCGCCCGGATGTGGTCGTGCCGTTGCCGACCGACGGGATCGGGACGGCCACGCTGCAGGTCACGTGGCTGGGTTGGGCCGGCGTGCAGGTCTACGCGCAGGCGTGGACGCTCGACTCCGCGGCGCCGCAGGGGATCAGCGCCAGCGACGGGCTGTGGTTGCGCTCGCGGTGAACGCGCGGGCGGGAGGCGGAGCGCCGCGCGCGGTAGCATGCTGGCCTCCCCCCCGGCCTTCACGGGCCCCTTGTGCCTATGTCTGCCCACACTCCTGCGGGCAGTGCTGACCGCGGCTGAGCGCGAAGCCCAGCCTGTCCGTTGCCGACGAGTTGCAACCCGCGCCCGCGCTGCGCGGGCCGAGTCGTCTTCCGTACCGCAACCGACTTCCGTAGGAGTGTTCCCATGACCACCGAATGGTGGCAGACGTTCTTCCATGGCCCCGCGCTCGAGTTCTGGCGCCGGTTCGGCACCGACGAGGTGACCGCGCGCGAGGTCGAGTTCGCATTGCAGCATCTGCAGCCTGGACCCGGAGCCGAAGTGCTCGACGTGCCGTGCGGCAACGGCCGGCACGCGCGCGCGCTCGCGGCGCGTGGCTACCGCGTGCAGGGCATCGACTGGTGCCACGAGTTCGTGGCCGAAGCCCGCGCCGCCGGGCAGGCCGGCGCGGAGTTCACGCAGGGTGACATGCGCGCGCTGCCGTGGACCGCGCGCTTCGACCATGCCTACTGCCTGGGCAACAGCTTCGGCTACTTCGCGGCCGAGCACGACCACCTGCGCTTCCTGCAGGCGGTCGCGCGGGCGCTGCGGCCCGGCGGCACGTTCCTGCTCGAGGCGGCC
>CAZSKV010000845.1:0-7182 GCA_964607495.1 uncultured candidatus Brocadiaceae bacterium | reverse complement strand
CACGCAGTGCGGCTTCAAGGTCTACAAGGGCGAAGCTGCGCGCCAGCTCTACGGCGAGTCGATCACGGACGGCTTCATGCTCGACATCGAGTTGATCCGGCGCGCGGCGAAGAAGGGCTACCGGATCGCCGAGTTCCCGGTGCAGTGGAGCAACGACAGCGACACGCGCTATCGGCCGATCAAAGGCACGATCCGGAACCTCAAGGAGCTGATCCGCATCCGCCTGAACTCCTGAGCGGGAACGCGCCGGTCACTGCTTCGCGCCGAGGTCGATGACCACGCACTCCGGGCTCCGCTCCAGCTCGGCGAGCGCCGCAGCCGGGACCCGCTCGACATCCGAGGTCGTCAGGTAGTCGATGGTCCGCACGAGGCGCACGCGCCGCGTCACGCCTTCGCGGCGCAGGGCCTCGCCGAGTCCCCAGTTGCACACCGGCAGATCGCGCTCGCGCCCCCACATGCCCGGCGGGTTCGCGAGCACGAGCAGGCGATCGGGTGCCACAGAACGCGCCGCCGTCGCGGTCACCTGCAGGATTCGGCTGATCTCGGCCCCGGCCGCGCGCACGTCGTGCAACGCGCGCATCGAATCGAAGAGCCAGCACGCGCCGAGCAGGAACACGAGCCAGCGCGCGCGGCCGGCCCGGACGAGCATCGTGCATGCGAGCGCCGCCGCGAAGCTCGCGTAGCGCAGCGAGAAGCCGGTCTTCAGGATCGGCAGCAGGAGATCGAGCGCCCCCGCGAGCAGCACGAAGCGGACGAGCGCCCTGCCGCGCCAAAAGGCCATCAGCAGCACGAGCGCATGGGCCGAGAACAGCAGCGCCGCGAGCACGAACCCGGCCGCGCCGTGCTGCCGGCGGAAGCCTTCGACGATCAGGAAGCGCAGGTCCTCGGGCAGCAGCGCACACGCGGCCTTGACGACGTTGGCCGCGACCGCGCCCACGGCGACCACACCGCTGTGCACGTCGGGCACCGACGCGGCCCAGAGCGTGAAGCCCGCACCGACCACGGCATGCGCGAACAGCCAGCGGTCGGCGAGCGCCCGCCAATCCCGCTCGACCAGCACGATCCAGAGCCCGAGCATCGGCACGATCAACACCGCGGACTGGTGGCAGAGCAGCGCGAGCGCGAGGCATGCGACCGAGGCTGGACCCGCCCACCAGCTGCGCTTGCGCGCCGCGAACCACGCCAGCGCCCAGAGCGAGAACGCGACCCGGCCCGGACCTCCGATCGCGGCCGGCCAGAACACCCCCTTGAGCACCGGGAACGCGGCGAAGAGCGCCGCCGCCCCGAGGGCCTGCGCCTGCGTGCCGCCGCCGGCCGCGACCAGCCGCGCGAGGCCGAGGATCGCGAGCACTTCGCAGGCGAAACCCGGCAGGCGCAGGAGCCAGGGGTTCTGCTCCCACCAGTGGATGCCGGCATAGAGCAGCAGGTGCAGGAACGGCCGCGGCGGCGTGATCTCGTGCGAGAAGCACTGCCAGACGCCGTCGAGTGCGGCGACGCGCGCGCCGTGCGAGTAGTCCTCGGAGAATAGCGGCAGGCCGCCGACCAGCAGGTACTGCACGGCGACCCAACCGAGGATTGCGACCCAGGCTGCGCGGCGCGCGCTCATCGCCCGGCGAAGGCGACCATCTTCAACCACACGAAGGTCAGGGTCATCGTGACGCCGACCGCCGCGGCCTTCCAGAACACCGGCTCGATCGGCCACAGCCAGTGTCCGCCGTTCACGATCACCTGCGTCAGCAGGTAGCAGACCAGCGCATTGGTCAGGTAGAGCCCGATCTGGCGCCGGGTCCTGCCATGCGTCGCCTGGAAGGTGAGCCGGCGGTTCAGCGTGAAGTGCACGCACAGGCCGACCACGTAGCCGAGCGTCGTCGCGATCTCGAGCCGCGTGCCGAGCCAGTAGGTCGTCTGCAGCAGCGCAGCATCGACGCAGAACGTCAGACCGCCCACGAACAGGAATGCCGGCACCTGCAACTGCAAGGACCGGCCGACCGGCAGCGGCTCGCTCGCGGCGAGCACGGCCATCGGCCTTGGCCTCGATTCCTTGCGCGCGGCCGCGGTGCGGTCGGCCATCAGCTACCGACGCTCGCCCGTTCCTCGACCGGGATCGGGGCGTGCTCGAGGAAGCCGGACGAGAACACCGCACTGTTGCTGATGATCTTCGCGCCCTCGAACTCGAGACCGTAGTGCATGCGCCGCAGGCCGTGCGCCTCCATGAACCCGTTCAGCTCCGAGTGCTGCTTGGGCGCATAGACCATGAAGAACCCGCCACCACCGGCGCCCGAGACCTTGCCGCCGAGCACGCCGAAGCGCTGCTTGACCTCCCGATAGAGCTCGTCGATGCCCGGGATCGCGATCTTGGCGGACATCCGCTTCTTGTGCTGCCAGTGGTCGTCCATCAGCTTGCCGAAGTCGTCGTAGTTCTCCTTCTCGACGGCATCGAGGACCTGGTAGCCGATCTCCTTGATCGAGTGCAGCGCGCCCTGCACGACCTCGTGGCTCGCGGCCTGCTCGGACTTCATCGCCGCGTCCTGGTCCTTCAGGATGTCGGGCGCCGAGCGCCGCACACCCGTGTAGTACATGTGCGTGTTGGCGATGAAGTCGGCGAGCGAGGCAGCGTTGAGCTTCGCGGCCCGGACGGCGACCTTGCCGTCCTTGCCGATCTCGAGCACGGTCATGCCGCCGAACGCGGCCATGAACTGGTCCTGCTTGCCGATCGCCTTCTTGAGCACGTTGAGCTCGATGTCGCAGGCCTCCTCGGCCAGCTCCTGCATCGAGCAGTGGTTGCGACGGTAGGCGCGCAGCGCCGCCAGCAGGCCGACCAGATAGCAGCTCGACGAACCGAGGCCGGTGCCCGCCGGCAGGTCGGCCATCGATGCGACCTCCAGCTGCGAGTAGATGCCATGGCGCTTGAGCGCCTCGCGCGCGAGTTCGTGCAGCAGCTGGTCCGGGTGCGCGACAGTCTCGCTCTTGGTGTAGACGACGCGCACGTGCCGGCCGACGATCGGCGGGTTGATCGCGACGTACATGTACTTGTCGAGCCCCATCGCGACGAGGAACCCGCCGTGCTTGCGGTAGTAGCTCGGGAGGTCGGTGCCACCGCCACCGAGAGTCACGCGGAACGGGGTACGGGAGAGGATCATCAGCGCTTCTTCTTCATGCCGGCCCAGGCGTCGGCGAACTCCTTGATCGTCGCCGTCGTGTTGGGGTTGTCGATCATCTTCTTCAGCACCGCCGGACCGACGGTCACGATGTGGGCGCCGGCGCGCACGGCGTCACCGACGTCCTGCTGGTGGCGGATGGAGCCGGCGATGATCTGCGCGCCGATCTCCTCGCGTTCGAGGATCTCGCGGGTCGTCGCGATCACCTCGTAAGGGTCGTAACCCATGTCGCGGATGCGCCCGACGAAGAGGCTCACGTACGCCGCGCCGGCGAGTGCCGCGACATAGGCCTGGTTCGCGTTCATCATGCAGGTCACGTTGACCGGGATCCCGGCCTTGGACAGCCGGTGGACTGCCGGCACGCCCTGCTCGCACATCGGGATCTTGACCGCGATCTTCTCGGGGCACCAGGCGTGGTACTCCTTGCCCTCGCGGACCATTTCGTCCGAGGTCTCGGCCAGGACCTCCATCGACACCGATCCGGGCACGAGTTCGCAAATCGCCTGGATCTGGTCCTTCAGGCCGTCGATCGTCGCCTGACCGTCGGTCGCGATGATCTTCGGGTTGGTGGTGACACCGGCCACGATGCCCCAGTTGGCGAAGTAGCGGATCTCATCCAGCTTGGACGAGTCGACATAGAGAACCATCTTGCTGCGCCTCTGCTCGGTGGTGGGTGGTGGGACTTGGGAATCAGGACTGGATCAGCTCTGTTCGATCTTCTCGCGCAACGCCGTGGTGACGAGGTGATGCATCACGACGTGCAGACCCTCGGTGTGCGGCGTCGATTCGACCGGGATCAGGACCGAGGCGTCGCAGACCTTGCGCATCGCCCCGCCGTCGAACCCGACGAACGCTGCCGCCTTGCCGCCGTGCTCCTTGGCATAGATGCAGGCCTTCAGCAGGTTCTGGCTCCAGGCACCGGCCTTGTCCTGACCGACGCCGCCGTGCACCGAGATCCCGAGGACCACGTCGCCCGGCTTCCACCAGGTCATCAACTGCTGCACGTAGACCTCCGACCAACCGTCGTCGTTGGTCAGGGCCGAGAGCAACGGCATGTTGTCGTTGAGGCACATGACCCGCAGCCGCGGCTTGCCGGTCACGATCGTGCACTTGAACAGGTCGCAGGCCATGTGCTGGGCGGTACCGGCCGACCCCCCGTTCCCGAACAGGTAGATCGTGTTGCCAGCCTTCCAGGCCTGGTGCAGGAGTTCGGTCACGGCCTCGACCTCCCGAGGATTGATCCGGGAGACGACATCCTGGGTGTGCTTCAGATACTGCTCTACCAATCCCTGGGTGGAGACCATGAGCGGGGATGCTAGGGATGCTGGTCGGCTGCACGCAAGCATCACCCGGCTGCGACCCCGACATATTGGGGTCTACGGGCTGATCACCCCTCTGGATAGTCGATCCGTCGCAAGCAACCGGAGGCCTCGCTCAGACCGCGGCGCACGTACTCGCGGTAGCTCTCCTTGACGTGCACGAGACGGCCGGCCAAGGGACGCGCTTGGGGCGTGGCCAGGAATCGGCACAGCTCGCCGGCGAGTTGCGGCGGCACTCCCTCCCCCTGCGTGATCTTGCGCGCGGCCTCGGCCTCGGCGCTGCCCGCGGCGACGCCGAGCGCGAGCACTTCTTCGGTCATCGCGGTGCGGACCGCGCCCGGGGCGAGCGCAAACACAGAGACCTCCCGACCCTGCTCCCGGAGCTCCCGTTGCGCGGTCTCGACGAGGCGCAGCACGCCGGTCTTGGTCGCCCCGTAGGCGGCGAAGTACGGGCGTGGGAACGCCGCGCCGCCGCCCGAGAAGCAGATCACGGCGCCGGATTGCATGCGCCGCAGGCTCTCCCGCAGCACGTGGTAGGTGCCGAGGAAGTTGATGCGAACGACGGCCGCGAACGCGAGCGGATCGGTCTCCCACAGCGGCCCGACCGCGCCGGGCCCGCCCTGGACCCCGGCGGCGTGCACCACGACATCCGGCATCGGCACACGCTCGAACACGCGGGCGACGGCTTGCGGGTCGCCGACATCGGCGACGAGCGCGGTCGCACCGATCTGGCGGGCGGTCTCGCGCACCTGCGCCTCGGTGCGCGCGACGAGCGTGACCGTGTCGCCGGCCGTCGCGAAGGCACTGCCGACCGCGGCGCCGATCCCACGGCCGCCACCGAAGACCACGACCTGCCTGCTCGCCATGGCCACAAGCATGCCGGGACGATCGATGGCGGACCAAGACTCTCTGCGGCAGACGAGGCCGCGGGCAGCGCGCCCTTGGCACGCCGCATCCGACCGCCGATCCTAGACGCGATGTCCGCTCCTGGCCGCAGCCGCCGGCTCCGCGATGGTGCGCTCGCCGCGCTGATCTGCCTGGGCTTCTACCTGCTCCTGCGCCAGGATCTGCTCTACGGCGACGGCTCGATCCTGCTGGTTGCGCGCGCGCGGTGAGCTGCAGCACCCGAACCACCTGCTGCACTACTGGATCGTCGCTGCCGGCCAGCTGCTGCTCGCGCCGCTCGGGCTGCCGCTCTTCGACGAGCTCGGTCTCGTGAACGCCGGACTCGTCGCGCTCGGCACCGGCGTCGCCCACGCTGCCGGCAGCCGGTTCGGACTCTCGCGCGGGCCGTGCTTCGCGTTCGCGCTGCTGCAGGGCCTCGCACCCGTCACGATCTTCTATGCGACCGTCTACGAGCTGCCTGGAGCGTTCTTCCCGTTCGTCGCGGGGGCGGAGCTCGCACTCGCGCACGCGGTCGCTGCCCCGGGCTGGGCCCGTGGAGCGGGGCTCGGTCTCGCCACCGGACTCGCGACCGGGGCCCACGCAACCGGTCACTTCCTGCTTGCGATGGTGCTGCCATGGCTCGTGCTTGCCGCAGAGCGGGGCGGGACCAGCCGTGCGCAGCGGCTGCGCGCCGCCGGCGCGGCACTCGCTTGCCACGCGCTGACGGTCGTCTGTCTCGGCTGGCTGCTGCGCGCGCGCCGCAGCGAAGGCCCGGTCGCGACCCAGTTCGAGCTGCTCGCCAACTACTTCTCGGTCCGCCTCGACCTCCTGCCGGCCAGCATCTGGCACGAGTGGCTGGTCGCTTTCGGACTGCTGGCGTGGGTCTGGCTGCTCGCGTTCCAGCGCTCCGAAACGCGCTGGCTCGGCTGGCTCGTCCTGCTGCCTTTCGTCCCCTACCAGGCCCTCTCGTTCTTCCTGGTCGCCTACCGCGACGAGCACGGCACGTACATGCTGCCGCTGGTTGCGCCTGCCGCCTACGCCGCCGTGCGCCTGCTCTCGCTCCGGGGACTGGCCCTCGTGCTCGTGGCAGGCCTGGGTCTGGGAGCGGTCACGACCTGGCAGCTCGCGAACTCGGTCGGGCCGCAGCCCGGCCCGGCGCAGGTTGCCACCCTGACCGCGGATGGCCGTGCCATCGTGCTCTTCGTCGATCCGGCCTCGTTGCAACCGCTCGTCCGGCACCAACCCCGACTGACCTGCGTGGCCTTGCACGACGTCCGGGCGCCCGACCGGCCCTACGAGGAGGTGCGCTCGGTCTTCGACGTGGCGTTCACCCGGTTCCGGGCGGACGGACGGCCAATCGTGATCGCCGAGGCCTGCTTGGACTGGCTGCGCCATCAGCCCCTGCCGCCCCAGCGGCACCGCTTCGTGCACGAGCACCTGCTGCGCCGGTATGCGTTCACGCCACAGCAGGCCGCTTCGTTCCGCTACCTCGTCGTGACGCCGAAGGACTGAGCCCACATGATCCAAGCCGTGGACACCCAGCAGCTCGAGGTACTGGTCGTCGGCGCCGGTCTGATCGGCTCACGGCGCGCGCAGGTGGCGGCCGCGCACCCGCGCACCCGCCTTGCCGGCGTCGCCGATCTCACCCGCGAGAGAGCGGAGCAGGCCGCGGCACCGCACGGCGCGCGGGCCTTCAGCGACTGGCAGCAGGCGCTCGCGGCCTGCCGTCCGCACCTGGTCGTGGCCTCGACGACCAACAGGCACCTGCTGCCGATCGCGACGGCGGCGCTCGCACAGGGGTGCCACGTGCTGATCGAGAA
>CAZSKV010000844.1:0-10149 GCA_964607495.1 uncultured candidatus Brocadiaceae bacterium | reverse complement strand
GCTCGCCGGCGCGCTGCTCCCGGCTGCACTCCTGGCCCAGCCGGGCAGTCGCCAGCGGCAGCCTCCCCCCCAGCTCGAGCACCTCGTGTTCGAGACCCGTGCGTTCGACAGCAAGGCCCTCGGCAGCAAGTCGAGCTACGGCCTGCTGCGGCCGAAGTCGTTCGATCCGGCGAAGGACCCCGACAAGCGCTACCCCCTGATCCTGTGGCTGCACGGGATGTTCGAGGACCATGCGCGCTTCCATTCGCGTGGCGAGACGGCCGTCGTCGACAAGCTCTGTGGCGAAGGCAAGCTGCCGGAGTTCCTGATGGTGTTCGCGGACGGGGGTCGCAATTCGTTCTTCATGAACGGCAAGGAGAGCGGCCGCTACGAGGATCTGATCGTCCAGGACCTGATGGCCGAGATCGAAGCGAAGCTGCCGGTCGCCAGGCCGCGCGAGCTGCGCGCGATCATGGGCGTGTCGATGGGCGGCGGCGCGGCACTGCGGATCGCGATCAAGCACCCGCAGCTCTTCGGCATCGCCGCCACGCACTCGGCGGCGCTGTTCCCGGCCGATCCCGAGGAGCTGCCGGCGCGCCACAAGCAGATCCTCTATTCCGAGGGCCAGCAGGGCTTCGGGCTCAACCGGATCTTCGGCGTCCCACCCGACCTCGAGATGTGGCGGCGCGAGAACGTGTTCGTCCTGCTCGCCGACATGAAGGCCGAGCAGCTGCAGGGCTTGAAGCTCTACTTCGACTGCGGCGACGCGGACCGCTACCAGTTCCACCTCCCCGGGCAGAAGCTCGACGAGCTCCTGACCGGGAAGAAGATCGCCCACACCTGGCGCTGCGTTCCCAACGGCCGCCACGGCACCGAGTTCGTGCGCGACAACCTCGACGAGTCGCTCGGTTTCGTCGCCGCCGCGTTCGCCAAGGCCGGCGGCCTGTCGGCCCTCGCTCCCGGCGGTGCCAAGGCGCCTCCGACCGAGAGCCGGCCGGCCCAGGGCAAATAGACCGCGCGCAGGGGCTGTGCCTGCCGGCAACCGCGGGCCGATAAGCGGCTAGGTGGAGGCGATCATGTACACGCTCGAACACCGGGTGCGGGTCTATGTGTTCCAGGTCCTGGGCAGCGAAGTCCAGTACCTGCTGCTCCGCCAGAAGCCCGCGGCCGAGTGGCCGCTGGGACCCGTGATCGGCACGGTCGGGGTCGGCGAGCACCTGCACGACACGATCGTGCGCGAGGTCCGCGCCGAGACCGGGATCCAGCGGCCGCTGCACATTCTCGAGATCGCGCAACCGAGCAAGGAGCTCTTCGGCGACATGGGCCTGATCGAATGGCCATTCGCCTACCAGGCCGGCACGCCGAACCAGCCGGTGTTGCAGCTCGTGCCGGGGCCGACCGTCGGCGAGCTGGCCTGGATGAACTTCGAAGCCGCCTATTCCCGCCTCGAGGCAAGCGTCGACCGTGATTCGCTCGTGCGTCTGCAACTGCGCCTGCAGAGCGCCGGCTGAGCCGGCAAGCGCGCCCAACTTTTGCTTCCCTTTTCCAGGGGCTTGGTCGTATCCAGGCGCCCGAGAATCCTGCGATCCCCGATGGCCAAGTCCGCGAAGAAACCCTCGTCCACGCCCCGCACCCACCAACCTGCCGAGGCAGCGGCCCCGGCGCCGAGCCGCAATGGCCTGCCCGCGAACGGCTCGCCCGAGGTCGTCGACGCCCAGGGCGTAGCCGGCGACGGCCGCGTGCCGAGTTCGATGATGCGCAGCTACGCGCTGCTGACGCCCGACCTCAAGCAGCTCTACATGGGCTTCTACAAGGCGACCTATGGCAAGAGCCGCATCGACATCAAGCACAAGGAGTACATCGCGATCGCGGCCGCGCTGGCTTCGGGCTGCAAGGGCTGCCTCGAAGGACACCTGAAGAAGGCGAAGAAACACGGCGCGACACCCGAGGAGATCGCCGAGGTCATCGCGATCACGCTCGGCGTCGCCGCGGCCACGATCGTCGACCGCTCGGACATCGCCAACTTCAATCTGGGCGGCCTCTTCGACATGCCGAGCAACGACCCGCCGACCCCGGGCTGATCGCGGGCGCGAACCCCGGAGGCCGCGCTCCGTTATGCTGCACCTGCGTAACCGCAGCCCCCGATGAAAGGTCTCCTCAGCGCCGGACTCTCGCTCCCCCCCGGCCACATCCACAAGCAGGATTCCGGCCGCAAGAAGCCGGACTTCGACACCAAGGGCGAGTGGGCGCGGATCGCGTTCATGGGCGTGCTGCTCGCGGCGATGGTCGCGTTCTTCTGGGGTGAGTCGCAGACGACCGCGATCCCCGACAAACCGCCGATCGAGGAGATCTCGACCCCGGTGCCGACGCTCGATCGGGCCCTGCTCGACAAGGTCACCGACGACACGCGCACCGCGCGCATCCTGGTCGAGGGCGAGGTGCTGCTGCACCTGCTCGAGAAGTCGCGCAACGTCGTGCCGACGGTCGCCAAGGCCCTCGGGATGCCGGCCGAGCCGTTCCCGGTGCGGGACCTGCGCAACCACCCGCAGCGCTACCGCGGCCAGTACTACTGGTACAAGGGCATCCTCGACGAGCTGCCGCAGGCCAAGGAACGGCACTTCGAAGCGCGGCTGAGCACGAAGGACGGCGAAAAGATCATCTTTGCGTTCTCCGCGCCGCCGCCGCCCGAGCTCGGCAAGGGCTCGTGGGTGCGCGTGGAAGGGTTCTTCATGAAGCTGCGCGACCTGAACTTCCCCGAGCTCGAGCGCGCGCCGATGCTGGTCGGTCCCGAGCTCACGGGCGCCTACGACGACTGGCAGCCGGTGCAGGAGCTCGATCCGAAGATCCTCGCGCAGATCCGCGACGGCAAACGCAGGGACGGCCAGCTCGTCGACGACGGCGGCGACACGATGCGTTCGATCGACGACTCCCAGAACCTGCCGCTGTGGCACGTCGCGAGCTTCGTGAACCAGAAGGCCGCGAGCATCACCTACGACACGGTGCTCTCGCACCCCAAGCTCGTCGGCGCCGACATGTTCAACGAGTTCACGCGCGGCAACGTGCACAAGGGCAAGCCGGTCGGCCTGATGGGCGCCTTCCAGCAGGCCCGGACGATCGAAGCGCGGCCGAATCCGGCCGGGATCGAGCACTGGACCGAGGCCTGGGTGCAGGTGCGCGAGGTCGGTGGCCGCGTGATCCCGATCTGGATTCCGAAGAAGATCCCGCCGACGCGCACGGGCGAAGCCGTGATGGCGATCGGCTACTACTTCAAGAACCACGCCTACACGACGCTCGAGGAGAGCGTGCGCATCCTGCCGCTCTTCGTCGCCGCCGATCTCGTGAAGTACGAGCTGCCGGAGAATCCGCTCGGCTCCTACATGACGATCCCGGTGACCGTGTTCCTGTTCGCCCTGCTGCTGTGGACGGTCTGGTACGCGCGGCGGGATCACCGCGAGGAGCTGGGTGCGGAGAAGGCCCTGGTCGACATGAAACGGCGCCGCCGCGGCCTGCCGCCGACCAAGGCGTGAGCGCGATCCGCTGCATGCGCGACCGACCGCTCGTCACCACGCGGTCCGGCAGGTTCCTGGTCGCCGACGCCGGTGCGCTCGCGATGCATCCGGACGCGGTCGCCGCCGGGGTGCCGCGGCTGGAGCTGCCGGGCGGAGAGGGCTGCAAGACCTTCGCCAGGCTCGAGCAGGTGCTGCGCGCGCTCGCGCAGGCCCGGATCCCGCGCGACGGCGAGATCGTGGTGCTCGGTGGTGGCGCGGTCTGCGACCTCGGCAGCCTCGCGGCCTCGCTCTACCTGCGCGGCGTCGCCCACGTGCTGGTGCCGACCACGCTGCTGGCGATGCTCGATGCGAGCGTCGGTGGCAAGACCGCGATCAACCTGCCCGAGGGCAAGAACCTGGTCGGCACGTTCTGGCCGGCGCGCGAGGTCGTGATCGACGTCGGCTTCGTCGCCACCCAGGACGAGACCGGATTCCGCTCCGGCCTCGGGGAGGCGCTGAAGATCGCGATCGGCCTCGATGCCGAACTCTTCGCGCTGCTGCAACAGCAGCACGCGCTGGTGATGGCCCGCGAGCAGGAGGTGCTGCAACGCGTGATCGAGCTCGCGCTGCGCACCAAACAGACGATCGTCGCGCGCGATCCGCGCGAGCGCGGCGAGCGCAAGCTCCTGAACCTCGGCCACACGCTCGGGCACGCGCTCGAAGCGCATTCCGGGTTCACGCTGCCGCACGGGCTCGCGGTCGCCCGCGGCATCCTCTGGGTCACCGATTGGGCCCAGGCGCAGGGGGTGCTGCCGGCCGGCGACGCGACGGCGATCCGTGGCCTCCTCGCCGCCTACGGGTTCACCGCGTCGCCGTTGCCGCCGGCCGCTGAGCTGAGGCCCTTCCTCGCGGTCGACAAGAAGGGCGGCGACCTGGTGCTGCCGACTGCGATCGGGGCCTCGCGGATCGTGGCTGGCGCGCAGCGCCTACTGGCCGACGAGGAGCTGTAGGGCATTGCTGAACGCGAACGACCTCGCGTAGGCGCCCTGCGGGTCCTTGACCCCCCACTGCACGAAGAGCTCCAGGCCGAGCAGGACCGCCTGGTTCGGGATCGGCATCGGCTGCTGCGCCACGCCGGTGCCGTCCGTCAGGTGCGCGATGCCGAACACCGGTGCCGCCAGGTGGAAGGTGCAGGCGAGGAGCGCCAGGTCGCTGCGCGCCCCACTGAGCGCGAAAGCCGCCGGGGCCTGGGCGCGCGCGTGGTGCAGGTGCACGGCGAAGCCGGCCTCGCCCAGGCGCGGCAGTCCTCTGGCGGAGCAGGCCGGCACCACCTGGTTGGTGCCCGGACAGCCGCTGCCGACCTCGGCAACCAGAGGCACGCCGAGCTGGGCGAGATCCAGGCGATGCAGTTCGATGCCACGCGTGCCGTCGTTGCCACTGAACACGAGCCAGCGGCCGAGCCGCGCCTGGGTGCCGATGCTGAGCACCTCGCCGGAGGCCGAACCGGGATTCAGGTCGGCGACGAGCGTCGTGCCGGCTGCCGTGCCGTCGCTGCGCCAGAGCTCGAGACCGGTGGCCGGCGCCGTGCCGGCGAAGAGGATCTCGTGCCCGCTGCCGAGCTGAACCATGTCGGTGCGGTTGATCACGCCGTGGCCGAAGCCCGGGTTCACGTCCAGCGTCAGCTTCGTGCCCGCGCTGCTGCCGTCGGTGCACCAGGTCTCGAAGCCGTTCACGCCGTCGTCGGCGCGGAAGTAGAGCAGGTGCTGCGCCGGGGTCATGCCCGAGAGGAAGAGCGAGCCGCTCCTTCCGGGCAGGATGTCGCGCAGCAGGAAGGTGCCGGTCGCCGTGCCGTCGGAGCGCCAGAGTTCGAGCCCGCTGATCCCGTCGTCGGCCTCGAAGAAGAGCAGGCCGAGCGCCGCGCGCTGCGGCGCGACGATCGAGCCGACGCGCGCGAGCGGATTCAGGTCCTTGACCAGCACCGTGCCGGCCGCCGTGCCGTCGGTCTTCCAGAGTTCGGTGCCGTGCACGCCGTCGTCGCCCGCGAAGAACAGCGTCGCGCCGAGCGGCGTCAGCGAGTTCGTGCCGGAAGTGAAGCCGCTGCGCGTGCCCGGGTTCAGATCGGCGTGCAACTGGGTTCCCGCTGCAGTGCCGTCGGTGTGCCAGAGTTCGCGCCCGTGCGGCCCATCGTCCGCCACGAACCAGAGCTCGCGGCCGAAGAGCACCATCTGCGAGGGGTTGGCGGAGCCGAGGCCCGGGAGCAGGTCGAAGACCAACTTCGTGCCGGCCGCCGTCCCGTCGCTGATCCAGAGCTCGCGGCCGTAGGTGCTCGTCGTGGCCGGGAAGCAGACCCGCTGGCCGAACACCGCGAACGGACCCGGGCTGCCCCCGGTCAGGCCGGGCTCGATGTCGGCGACCATCTGCGTGCCGGCCGCCGTACCGTCGCTGGTCCAGAGTTCGTGGCCGGTGCCGCCACCGTCCGCAGTGAAGAAGACCCTGCCGCCGGCGACCACCGGCAGACGCGGGAACGACGAAGCCGTGCCGGGCCGCAGGTCCTTGACCAACACTGTGCCGGCGGCCGTGCCGTCGGTGCGCCAGAGCTCGCGCCCGCTCTGGCCGTCGTCGGCGGAGAAGAGCGCGATGTCGCCGTAGACCACGAACTCCTGCGGTAGCGAGCCCGTGCCGGCTCCGGGGTGGATGTCCTTCACCAGGGATTGGCAGGGAAGAGCCGGCAACAGCGAGCAGAGCAGCAGGATGCGCATCGACGGAGTCCTCGGCGGGGCGGGAAGGGCGATCGAGTATAGGGCCCTGGAACCGGACCGCGGTTGCGACCGCCTCAGCGCCGGCCCGCCCACCGCTGCCAGCGCTCCCAGGCCGGCTTCCCGCGCGGCGAGTAGCTCGAATCCGTCGGCCCGCCCTCCTCGAAGTAGTCGAACAGGTATGCGCCGGACAGGAACGTCAGCTCCGGCATGACCTCGAGGAACGCGTCCAGACAGAGCGCCTGCTCCTTCAGATCGATCCGATCGGTCGCGATGTAGTAGTTCCAGGGGTCCTTGTTGATCCCGTCCTGGCTCGCGTAGCCGAGCTCGGTGAAGAACACGGGCTTGGGAAAGCCCGCGAGCGTGGCCTTGAGTTCGCCACCGACCTTCTTCCACCCCGCGATCAGCTCCTCCCGCGAAGGGTCGTCCTTCTTGGTCAACGAGAAGTAGCCGGTCATCCCGACGAGGTCGAGCTCGGGGAAGAAGCGCGCGGTGGTCACGTGGTCCCAGTTGGCCGAGTAGGTCAGCATGCCACGGTAGCGGCCCCGCGCGTTGCGGATCAGGTGCCGCCAGCGCTCGGTCCGGTCCTCGAGCGAGCCGAGCTCGCTGCCGAGCGAGAAGATCTCGACGCCGTGCCGCTCGGAGATGTCGAGGTAGTGCCCGTGGAAGCGGTCATAGCTCTGCCAGAAGGCCTCTTCGTCGTGCGGCTTCAGCGTGCCACGCCAGTCCTCGGGCTTCGCGTCCTCGAGCAGCACGATCGGCAGCAACATGACGCTCATGCCGTGCTTCTTCGCCGCGACGATCGCCTCGACCAGCAGCTCGTCACTGATCGTGCGGCGGTGGTGCCGCTCGATCCGGGAGGCGTTCACGTGGTCGACGAGCGCCGAGAACAGGAAGCAGACGTGCTGGAAACCGCCGGCCGCCAGCTCGTCGATGTGCCGCTGGTAGCCGCCCTTCAGGTTGCGGTCGTAGAGACCGAGCACCGCGCCGTTCAGGTAGGGCACGGCATCGCCGCGGCCGAAGCGCCGGGGCGCCGAGAGCGCGAACCAGCCCTTGGCCTGGAGCTGCGCGCGTCGTGCCGCCGCGGCGAGCGCCTCGGCCTCCGCGCTGGGGCCGCGCAGCCCCAGCAGGCCGAGCCCCTGCTCGAGGATCTCCTCGTTGATCGAGGGCAGGTCGGGCCGCTCCCGGACGGTGGCCACGAAATCGGCGCGTTCGCCGGGGTCCTTGGCCGGATCGGGGTGGATCCACACTTCCTTCTGCGTGCAGCGGTTCCGCGCGTACTCGGTCAACTGCTGCGCGAGCTGCGGATCGCGCACGGTCGGCGACGGCAGCGTGATCCCGGCCAGGCGGACCCGGCGGCCGTCACGGAGTTCGAGCAGATCGGCTCCTACCAGGAAGCCCGCTTCGGCCTTGAACGGGCCAGCCGGCGCCTGGGCGCGCGGCGGCGGCGCCAGCAGGCCGAGTACGAGCGCCAGCAGGGCCGAGTTTGTTCTCGCTCCGTGATTCCGCATTTGGTGTATTGCTCGCCCGCTCAAGATGCCCCGTCGCGACGACATCCGCACGATCCTGATCCTCGGTTCGGGCCCGATCATCATCGGCCAGGCTTGCGAATTCGACTACTCGGGCACCCAGGCCTGCAAGGCCCTGCGCGAGGACGGTTACCGGATCATCCTGATCAACAGCAACCCGGCGACGATCATGACCGATCCCGAGCTCGCGGATCGGACCTACATCGAGCCGATCACGCCCGAGTTCGTCGCCAAGATCATCCAGAAGGAACGCCCGGACGCGCTGCTGCCGACGCTCGGCGGCCAGACGGCCCTGAACTGCGCGATGCAGCTGGCCGACCTCGGCGTGCTCGCGAAGTACGGCGTCGAGATGATCGGGGCCTCCCGCGAGGCGATCGCCAAGGCCGAGTCACGGCAGCTGTTCCGCGAGGCGATGGCGCGGATCGGGCTCGAGGTGGCGCGCTCCAAGCTCGCCTACTCGATGGAGGAGGCGCTGGCCGCGGTCGACGAGATCGGCCTGCCCTGCGTGATCCGCCCCGGCTTCACGATGGGCGGCAGCGGCGGCGGCATCGCCTACAACATCGACGAGTTCAAGGAGATCGCGCGGCGCGGGCTCGACCTGTCGCTGAACAGCGAGCTGCTGGTCGAGGAGTCGATCGTCGGGTGGAAGGAGTTCGAGCTCGAGGTGATGCGCGACCGCAAGGACAACGTCGTGATCATCTGCTCGATCGAGAACTTCGACCCGATGGGCGTGCACACCGGGGACTCGATCACGGTCGCGCCCGCGCAGACGCTGACCGACCGTGAGTTCCAGCGCATGCGCGACGGCGCGATCGCGGTGATCCGCGAGATCGGCGTCGCGACCGGCGGCTCGAACGTGCAGTTCGCGATCGACCCGCAGACCGGCCGGATGATCGTCGTCGAGATGAACCCGCGCGTCTCGCGCTCGTCGGCGCTCGCGAGCAAGGCCACGGGCTTCCCGATCGCGAAGATCGCGGCCAAGCTCGCCGTCGGCTACTCGCTCGACGAGATCCGCAACGACATCACGCAGGTCACGCCGGCCAGCTTCGAACCGACGCTCGACTACTGCGTCGTCAAGTTCCCGCGCTGGGCGTTCGAGAAGTTTCCCGCCGCCGACTCGACCCTGACCACGCAGATGAAGAGCGTCGGCGAGGTCATGGCGATCGGGCGCACGTTCAAGGAGGCGATGCAGAAGGCACTGCGCGGCCTCGAGACCGGACGCGCGGGCTTCGGCAACGTGCCGGGAAGGCCGCACACCGGCGACAAGGCCCCGGCGGCCGAGGACATCCGGCCGCACCTGGCGACGCCACGGGCCGATCGGATCGACTGGATCCGCACGGCGATGCTCGCCGGCATGTCGACCGACGAGATCCACGACTACACGCGCATCGACCCGTGGTTCCTCGACCAGCTGCGCCAACTCGTCGACCACGAGCAGCGCCTGCTCGCCGCCGCCCGCATGGGTCTCACCGGCCTGACCCGGGACTTCTGGTTCACGACCAAGCAGCTCGGCTACTCGGATCGGCAGATCGCCGCCGCGATCACCGCCGCGAGCGGGACAACGGTTGGTGAATGGGACGTGCGCGCGCACCGCAAGCAGCTCGGCATCACGCCGGTCTACAAGCTGGTCGACACCTGCGCGGCCGAGTTCGAGTCCTACACGCCCTACTACTACTCGACCTACGAGGCCGAGGACGAGACCCGCATCGCTCCCGAGAAGCAGCGCGTGGTCGTGCTCGGCGGCGGGCCGAACCGGATCGGGCAGGGCATCGAGTTCGACTACTGCTGCGTGCACGCGGCGATGGCCTTGCGCACGCTCGGCTACGAGACCGTGATGGTGAACAGCAACCCCGAGACCGTGTCGACCGACTTCGACACCTCGGACATCCTGTTCTTCGAGCCGCTGACGCACGAGGACGTGATGAACGTCGTCGAACGGATCACGCCGATCGGCGTGATCGTGCAGTTCGGCGGGCAGACGCCGCTGAACCTCGCGCGCGGGCTGCACGACCACGGCGCGCCCCTGGTCGGCACGAGCGTCGACTCGATCGACCGGGCCGAGGACCGCGACCTGTTCACGAAGATGATCGAGAAGCTGCGGCTCGCCCAGCCCAACAACGGCATGGCGAAGACCCTCGACGACGCGCTGCAGGTCGCGAACCGGCTCGGCTACCCGGTGCTGGTCCGGCCGAGCTTCGTGCTCGGGGGACGCGCGATGGAAGTCGTCTACGACGACGATCAGCTGCGTGACTACATGGTGCGCAACGGCGAGCAGTTCGCCGAACGCCCGATCCTGGTCGACAAGTGCCTCGACAACGCAATCGAGGTGGACCTCGACGCGATCGAGGACGGCAAGACGGTCACGATCGGCGGGATCATGGAGCACATCGAGGAGGC
>CAZSKV010000843.1:0-1832 GCA_964607495.1 uncultured candidatus Brocadiaceae bacterium | reverse complement strand
TTCATCGACCGCTTCGGCACGCACGTCGCCAAGGCCGCGCAAGCGCAGAGCCGCGCCTAGAAGATGGACAAGATCGAACGCATCGACCCGCCCAAGCACCGCGAGATCGTGCCCTTCGAGTTCAAGAACCCGCCGCGCAGCGGCGAGGACGTCGCGACGCTGCGCGGCATCCACAAGCGCTACGGCAACCGGGTCGTCTACGCCGGGTTCGACTTCGAGATCAAGCGCCGCGAGCGCTGGTGCGTGATGGGCCAGAACGGCTCCGGCAAGACCACGCTGCTCAAGATCGTCGCCGGCGCGCTCACGCCGGACGCGGGCACGGCGCGGCTCGGTCCTTCGACGCGGCTCGGCTACTTCGCGCAGCAGTCGCTCGAGGTCCTCGACCCGACGCTCACGGTCTGGGAGTCGATCGACCACAAGTTCCCGCTCGCGACGATCGGACAGAAGCGCAACCTGCTCGGCGCGTTCCAGTTCTCCGCCGACGAAGTCGAGAAGCGCGTCGCGATCCTCTCGGGCGGCGAGCGTTCGCGCCTCGTGCTCGCGTTGATGCTCTTCGATCCGCCGAACTTCCTCGTGCTCGACGAGCCCACGAACCACCTCGACCTGTTGACCAAGGAGATGCTCGTGCAGACCCTGACCGACTTCGAGGGCACGCTGCTCTTCGTCTCGCACGACCGCACGTTCCTGCGCGGCCTCGCGAACCGCGTGCTCGACGTCAGCGATTGCGTGCACGGCAGCCGGCCGACCGTCTATCCCGGCTCCTACGTCGAGTGGGTCGAGAAGACCGGCATGGAAGCACCGGGCGTGCATGCCTGATGCGGGCGCGGTGCGCGCGGCGCGCGGACGGAACTTCGCGCTCGGGGCGCTGGTGTTCCTGCTGATGGTGCCGGAGACCTTGCCGGTGCCGGTGCTGCGTGCCCTGGTGCTCGAGCGCTACCTCGTGAGCGACGCCCAGGCGTCGCTCTTCATGGTCGCCAACATGGCCGGAGCCCTGTGTGCCGCGCCGATCGCCGGGTGGCTCGGCGACCGCTTCGGCCGGCGGCGGGTCTGGGTGACGGTGGCCCTGTTCCTGGACGCGCTGCTGATGTACGGGCTCGCGCACGCCCCCGACTTCGCGAGCCTGTTGCTGCTGCGCGCGCTCGAGGGCGCGAGTCACATCACGGCACTCTCGCTGGTGATCGCGCTCGCGGCGGATGCCGCGGCCGCACACCGGGGCCGCACGCTCGGGATGGTCGGCGCCGGACTCACGCTCGGCGTCGCGACCGGCGCGACGCTCGGCGGCATGGTCGGCCGGCGCGACCCCGTGGCCACGCTCCTCGCGGCGAGCGTGTTGCTGGGTCTGGCCGGCGTGCTCGCGCAGTGGTTGCTGCCGCGCGATCCAGGGGTTCGCGGCCGCCCAGGCTTCCGCACGATCGTGCATGCGATCGCTGCCCACCACTGCCTGCGCCTGCCCCTGTTCTTGTCCTTCGTCGATCGCTTCGTCGTCGGTTTCTACACGACCTGTTTCCCGCTGATGCTCGCCGGCGTGCACGGTGTCGAGCGTTGGAAGATCGGGGCCATGCTCGGTCTCTATCTCTACCCCTTCGCGCTGCTCTCCTATCCTTGTGGCAAGCTGGCCGAGCGGTGGTCCCCGGCGGCTTTCGCGGCGGTGGGCAGTTTCGCCTACGGCCTGTGCACGATGGCGGTCGGCTTCGCATCGCCTGGCGGCCTCTGGCTGCTGATGCCCGTGCTCGGGATCGCCTCGGCCATGCTCTTCGTGCCTTCGCTGCTCATGACCGTGCAGGCGGCGCCGGACGTCGGCCGCTCGACGGCGGTCGCCGCGTTCCAGGGGG
>CAZSKV010000842.1:0-9486 GCA_964607495.1 uncultured candidatus Brocadiaceae bacterium | reverse complement strand
GCGCGAGGAACTCGCGCAACGCCTGTTCCGCTGCGCGCCGGGCCATCGCGAGCGCACGCTGACCCGGTTCCTCGAAGTGCACATGGCCGCGCACAAGCGCGGGTTCCCGGCTGCGCGTGACCTGCGCGCCTTCGCCGCGGCGCAGCTCGAGGAAGTGCTGTCCCTGGCGCCGATGGAGAGCGGCGAGTGGACCCACCACGTCGCCCGCTGCCTGCGCGAGATCGCGGGCCCGAAGGAGGCGCTCCGGTGCATGCTGCACCGGTTGGCCAAGGAGCCACGCTGGCTCGTGCGCACCGGACGGGACACATGGAGCCAGGGTCTGTGGGACATCGCGCAGTGGCGCGGCCAGGCCGGCGGCCTCGGCGAACTCGACAAGCCCCTGCTCGGCTACGTGCTGCGCGAGCTCGAACGCGATCTGGTCGCCCTCGAACAGCGCAGCAGCAGCTTCTACGACCTGCGGCAGTCGTACTGCTGGCGCGAGAAGGCCGGGGAGTTCCTGACGGTGGCAAGGCGCGTGGTCGAAGTGCACGCGAGCTCGCCCGCGCGCGTGCTCGCCTGCGCGCAGTACCTCTACTGGGGCCTCGAGCGGAAGTCCGAGGCGATCGACGTCCTGCTCGCCGCTGCCGCGCGCAGTGCGCTCGAGGCGAACGGCCGCGAAACCCTCGTCGAGTACCTGTTCGAACAACGGCGCTGGCGCGACGCCGTGCCGCACCTCGATCTGCTGATCGCAGCGCGGCCGGACCACACCCACTTCCGCTGGCAGAAGGTCAAGGCCCTGCACCACCTCGGACAGGATGCCGCGGCCAGGACCTGGCTCGCGGCGACCGAGAAGCTGCTGAAGGAACAGAAGCGCTGGATCGAGCCGGAGATCGCGGCGATGGCGGCGACGTGCCTCGAGGTCGGCTACGACGACGCGGCTGCCGCAGCCTACGAGGAACTCGTGGCCCTGCACGCCCGCACCCATCCCGCGCGCGGCGTCGGCGATGGCACGCTCGCGCACTACTACGGCCAGCTCGGTCAGGCCTGTGTCCGCATCGGCAAGCTCGACCAGGCCGTCGCGGCAGCCTCGGCTGCGGTCGTGGCCTGGGGGCGCAATGACGCCAACCAGCAACAGGCGGTCGCGGCCCTGCACGCCGTGCTCACGCGCCTGCCCGACCTCGCCGCCCGCATCGCGATCTGCGACGCCGAGGCGGAGCGGAGCGGCCAGGACGCACCCCTGCTGCGCAAGCTGCTCGGGCGCATCTGCCTCGAGCGCCGTGATTTCGCGCGCGCGCGGACGCAGCTGCTCCTCGCTCGGGATCTGCAACCCACCGACACCCAGACCCAGGAGCTGCTGCTGAAGACGGCCCAGGCACTCGGCGACAAGGCGCTGGTCGCGACGACGCTCGAGCAACTTGGCCGCTTCGACGAGCTCGGCCGCTTCCTCGGCACGTCCGCGGAAGCCGAGCGCGCCTGGACCAACCTCGTCGAGCGCCGCTTCGACGACGCACTCGCCCACCAGACGCTCGCGCAGCACCGCGAGGAGCAGAACCGGCTGCAGGACGCGATCGGGCAATGGCGCCACGTCGTCCGCATCCGCGCGCTCGAGCCCCAGGGCTGGCTCGCGCTGGCCAAGGCCCAGCTGCGCGCCGGCCTGCAGCAGGACGCCCGGGCCACGCTCGAGCACGTGCTCACGCACACCTGGGAAGAGCGCTTCGGCGACGTCAAGCGTCAGGCGGCAGAGCTGCTGAAGTAGCGCCCCGCGGCCGCGCGTTCAGCGCGGCATCTCGACGACGATCTCCTTGCGGTAGTGCGAGCCATCCGGCTTGCACAGGTGCAGGAGCGTGCGGCTGCCGATCGTCCACTCGGCGACCGGTGTGAGATCGGGAGGCGCCTGCAGCGTGAGTCGCATGAGCTTCTCGTGCCAACTACCGACCTGGAGCCGGTAGCCGCCCTCGAGCTCGAACACGATCTCGCCGACGGCCCCAGGGGGCCTGATGATCGGGCGCGGCGGGAAGAGCCCGCGCGCGAGCAGCGCGAGCGCGTTCGCGTTCTCGTAGCCTTGCGGGAAATCGACCGTCTTCTGCGGCACGACGTCCGGCAGTCCGAGCATCGATTCCGCGAGCACGTCGGCGAGGACCACGAGCTTCTCGCGCGGGAGGGTCTTCTGCTTGTCGACCGCACACAGCACGCGTCGCAGCTTGACGAGCGGGCCGCGGCGCTCGACTTCATAGAGCGTGCTGCCGTCGCCACCGGCCCAGAGCACGACGCCGCGGTCCCTGGCCGTGAAGGCCGCCTCGCGCACGTGGGCCTGGTTGCGCCAGAGCACGGTCTCCTGCTCGCCATTCCCGACAGCCACGAGATCGAGCGGCTCCCTGCCGCCCGAGGCCGGGATCACGACGATCCGCTCCCCATCGGTCAGGCGCAGCGTCAGACCCCAGAAGGCCGGCAGCGTCTTGGAGCCGTCACGCAGGTGGACGGCGCCGTCCCTCGCGATCAGCACCTCGCCGCCGGACGGGAAGTCGACCTTGACGCCCTCGGCCTGCGCGCGCACGAGCACGCCGCCGCGGGTCAGGGCCTGACCATCGAGGAGCTTCTCGCGCGGCACGACCGGAGTGCCGATGCCGCCGTCGCCGACGCCGAAGGCCTTCGCTTCGACCTTGCCGTCGACGACTGCACCACCGAGGAGCGTGGCCTCCTGGGGGAAGAGGAGGCAGAGCAGGAGGGGGAACACGCCCTTGTTATCGGCAGGACTATCCCACCAACTGCCGGCAGAGTTCCGCCAGGAAGGCGGCGACGTCGGTCACGATGCCCTGCGACTGCGCCGAACCGCGGTCGTTCAGCTTGCTGACGACCGCGGGATGGATGTCGACGCACACGGTCATGACCTCGGCCGGGATCATGTTGCCGACGCCGATGCCGTGCAGCATCGTCCCGAGGATCACGACCAGCCCGGCGTTCTCGAGCAGGCGCGCGTATTCCTCCTGCGCCGCGATCAGGTCCATGCGCGTGTCGGGCAGGGGCCCGTCGTCGCGGATGCTGCCGGCCAGGCAGAACGGCACGTTCTGCGTGATCAGCGCGTGCATGATCCCCTTCTCGAGCACGCCCTTGTGCACGGCGGCGGCGAGGCTGCCGCAGCGGCGGATCGTGTTGATCGCACGCATGTGGTGCATGTGGCCGTGGACCACCGGCCGGCCCGACTCGATCCCTACGCCGAGGCTCGTGCCGAAGAGCGCGGCCTCGCAGTCGTGCACCGCGAGGGCGTTGCCGGAGAGCAGGCCGTCGAGCAATCCGGCGCGGATGATCCGGATCAGATACGGGGTCGCGCCGACGTGCACGACCACCGGCCCCACGACGATCACGACCTTCCGGCCGCGCGCGCGGGTTCCGCGCCAGGCATCGGCCACGCGTCCGACCTGGGCCGCGAGCTTGCGCTCGCTGCTGACCTCGCCGGCCATGAACTCGAACTCACCGCTCTTGCTGCGCCGGGCGGTCGACGGCGTCAGCTGGATGCCGGACATCCCGACCACGACCTTCTGCCCGCGCTGGAGATCACGCAGCTTCACGCAGCGCGCCTTCTTGCCCTCGACCACGATCGTGGCGTCCATGCGCTGCTTCTCCACCAGCACCCACTTGCCGCCGATCCGCACCTTGGTTTCGAGATTGGTCGTCGAGTAGAAGCCGTCGGGCGCCGTGCCGTCGATGTCGACTTCCGCGAGCCGCGCCGCCTCGACTGCCTTCTCGGAGAACCCGAGCGACATCAGGTGCGCGCGCACACGCTCGAGCACCTCGGAGCTCGGCGCGGTCACCAGGAGTTCGGCGAGGCTCTCGCCCTCCTTGGTCACGCCGATGTCGAGGCGTTGGATCTCGTAGGTCGCGCCGTCGACCAGCGCGACATCGAGCGCGCGCGAGAGCAGTCCGGAGTCGAGCAGATGGCCGCGGGCGTGGAAGGCTGCGCTCTGGGGTTCCGACACGGCTTCCCTTTAGTGGTGCCAGCGCGACAGGTCCAACAGCAAGCCGATGCCCCCGCCGATCGCCGCCCCCGCTCCCGCCTGCTTGTGGTGCTGGTAGCCGATCACCGCGCCGATCCCGGCGCCGTAGGCGGTGCCCCACGGGAAGCGGTGCGGGTCGCGGCCGGAGCGGTAGCGGTCGTAGGGGCGGTCGACGTAGACCGTGCGTTCGACGTAGCGCACTTCCGGCTCCTGCGGCGGGCTCCGGCGCTCGATCTCCCCCTCGAGGAAGCGCTTGGTCTCCGGCTCGTAGGTCTGGCGCAGGTCGCGCGGTGGCTCCGCCTTCGGCGTCTGCCGCTCGATCTGCTCGCGCAGGAATCGCTCGCTCGCCGCCTGGTCGGTCAGGTCGCTGCGCTTCGAGGTCACCGGCTCGCCGGTGCGGAGGCCAGGCCCGGCCACGAGGCCGTCGGTGCCCGTGGGTGCCGACGAACAGCCGGTGACGAGTGCGAGCAGGAGTCCCGGGATCAGGTGGTGTCTCATCGGCTCTCGTACCTCCAGACGCGGACGTGGACGTAGTGGGCGCGCGACTTCATCGATGTGACCTGGTGATTGACGGTCCCGCCGCGTGACACGATCACGAGCTGCTTCGGCGTCACGTCGCCGTAGGGGATCTTGTCGCGGTCGTAGAACTCGACCTGCACCATCAGCTGCCGCGTCTCCTCCGAGCGGTTGTGCACGGGCACGATCGCCGTCAGCAGGTTCGAATCGGGCAGCCGCTCGAGGTGCGGCGTGCCGACTTCGATGTCGGGCGGCAGGTCCTGGTCGGCGTAGATGACCTCGGTCGTCGAGCAGCCGGCGAGCCCGGCGAGGGCCGACGCCACCAAGGTCATGCAGAATCGGGATAGGGACTGCTTCATGGCTTCACTCGTTGCGCTTGGTCCGCGGGCCCGGCTGCGACGCCGTGGCCACACCACCATCCAGCCCTGGAATCGAACGGAAGTAGTAGATCGACTCGCCGTGTTCGGGAGCCTCGACGGTCCATCGCTGCGTCAGGCGCGCGATCGCGCGCCCCCCGCCGTCCTGGAACTCGACGCGCACTTCGTGCCGGCCCGGTGGCAGGTCGGCGGTCAACACCTGCACGGTGTCCGGCAGCGTGCTCCAGTGCCGGGTGTCGGCTGCCGTGCTGGTCAGCAGCGCGGCCAGGAGCAGGCCGACGCCGGTCGCGAGCTGCGCCACCTCGGAACTCGACTTGTTCCCGTGCTTGGTCCCCTCGGAGACCAGGATCACGCCGGCGACGGTGGCGATGTCCTTGAACACGGCCTTTCCCGCGCGGATCCCCTCCATCGCCGTGCCGCCGCGCGTCATGGCCTGGTACGGCAGATCGACGAGGATCTCGCTGCGGCCGAGGCTGTGGCCGCCGATGAAGAACTCCGCCTGCTGCTCGTGTTGACCTCGTCCGGCGAACATCGCGAGCTCGCCGTCCTTGCCGCCGGCGTACTTCTCGGGCCCGAGGCCGACGTCGACCAGGAACACGACATTGCCGTGGAGCGGCTGCCGCAGCACGCGCGCGTCCGGCCGGCCGCGCGAGCCGTGTGCCTGTGCGAACTGCTGCGCCCCCCGGGCGTCGGCGAAGAACTGCTCCGCGTCCGCCGGCACGCCCATCGCGCGGCTCGCGCGGCCGGCGAGCCAGGACAGGAGCGCGAAGTCGGTCTGGTACTGCTCCCCCTCGCTCTCGGCGTCGGCCAGCAGGCCCTTCTTGAACGCCGCGCGCGCATTGTCGGGCTCGCCGCGCATCCAGTACAGCAGCCCGAGGTAGTAGCCGTTCATCGCCCGCTCGTAGGGATCGCCGCGGTAGAACTTGCTGCTCTCGCTGCCGACGATCGCCCCCAGCTCCTCGGCGCCCGACACGCGCCAGTTGCCCATGAACCCGCCGGCCCTGCGGAAGTGCCGGAACGCCGCTTCCAGGTTGCCCTGCAGGAACTCGGTCGTCGCCAGCAGGTTCAGGTAGAGCGCGAACGAGTTCTCGTTGCCCTCGGCCAGTTGCTTGCGGCAGAAGGCCTCCATCTGCGCGAGGTCCCCGGCCACGAACGCGCTGACCGGCGCGGGCGGCTCGTAGGTCGCGCAGGAGGTCGACCCCAGCAGCAGGATGCAGGCGAGAGCCTTCATGGCTCAGCGGGTGATGACCGACTTCTCCGACTCGAACTTGACCTCGTAGTTCTTGGTCCAGGACAGCTCCTGGCTCTCGAGATCCACCAGGTCGAAAGTCACGAGGTAGTAGACCGAGCGCAGCTTGTCGCTCTGCTTGAGCCGCTCCTTGATCGTGCCCTTGAGCACGTAGTCGGCGCCGGCCAGGCCCTTCTCGTCCTTCTTGGTCACGGCGCCACTGCGCTTGGCCGCGCGCTCGCTGAGCACTTCCTCGGCGGATTCCTTCGACCGGTCCAGGATCTGCACCTGGCGGCCCATCGCCGCGAAGATCTCGGTCCGGATCATGGTGAGGATCATCTCGGTGTCGATCGGCTCGCTGGAGTCGTTGCGCAGCCGCGTGACGTAGAACGAGGTGCGGCGGCCCTGCGTGTCGGGTCGCAGCACGCCGTCGGCGACCAGGTCGCGCGACATCTTGCTGGCCATCGCACGGATGTCCTGGCTGTCGAGGACGGCACCGCCGACCTCATCGGGCTGATCGGGGTCGATGCGGCGGTCGGTCGTGCCGCAGGCCAGGAGGCCGAGCAGCAGGAGGGAGGCGAGGCGTGTGTAGCTCATAATGGACATCTTGGTGGTCCGACGGACTCAGGCACGCGTTGCAGATGCGCAGCGCAGGGCAGTAGTGTCGGAACAACCCAGTGAAAAGCAAAAGGCAGGCCAGCTGTGCACGACTTGACGCGCCGCATCCATGACAACGTCGCCCGGGTGCTCCTGGGGAAGGATCCGGCGATCCAGCTCGCGATCGCGACGCTCCTCGCCGGAGGACATCTGCTGATCGAGGACAGGCCAGGGGTCGGAAAGACCCTGTTGGCACGCGCCCTGGCCCGTTCGCTCGACCTGCCGTTCCAGCGCCTCCAGTGCACGGCAGATCTGCTGCCCAGCGATGTCGTCGGCTGCCAGGTCTACCAACCGGGGAGCGGCGAGATCACGTTCCGGCCCGGACCGGTGTTCACGAGCGTGCTGGTCGCCGACGAACTGAACCGCACGCCGCCGCGCACGCAGTCGGCGCTGCTGGAGTGCATGCAGGAGCGCCGGGTCACGATCGAACGGACCACGCATGCCTTGCCGGACCCGTTCTTCGTGGTCGCGACCCAGAACCCGCTCGCCTACACCGGCACCTATCCGTTGCCCGAGAACCAGCTCGACCGGTTCCTGATGCGGATCCGGATCGGCTATCCGGACACGGCGACCGAGATCGCGATCGTGCAGAAGGACGATGGCCACCGCGGCATCGACCAGCTGCAGGCGGTCGCCCGTCCGGACGAAGTGCTCGCCGCGCGCCAGGCGGTCGACCGCGTCAAGGTGCAGGCCGATGTTGCGGCGTACATGGTCGCGCTCGCGACCGCGACCCGGTCCGCCCACGACGTCAAGCTCGGCGTGAGCACGCGTGGCGTGCAGGCCCTGCACCGCGCGAGCCGGGCGCGGGCGTTGATGCTGGGCCGCGATTTCGTCGTGCCCGACGACGTGCGGACCTTGCTGGTGCCGGTCTTCGCCCACCGGATGAGCGTGCGCGGCAGCGACGGCGCGGCCGAGGCGATCCTCATGGAGATGCTGTCGACGGTCGCGACCCCTGACTGAGATGGCGGCGCGCGACGAGCTGACCCTGCGTGGCCGGGTGCTGGCACTGCTGGCCTCGCTGGCGGTGTTCGCGGCCTGGCTGACCGGCGACGACCATGCGCGGCTCGCGGCGTCCCTGCTGCTCGCGGTGCTGCTCGCCGATCGCCTGCTGAAGCCGTCCGGCAAGGGCCTCGGCGTGCGGGTCGCCGCGCGCCAGGTCGAGGCCACGCGCACCTTCCTCGAGAGCTGGCGGCTCGAGAACCACGGCAGCCGCGCGCTGAACCACCTGCGGGTGTTCGAGCCGCGCACCCAGACCTCCGCCGGCGGCGCCTGGGTCGAGGCGCTGCCGCCGGGCGGCGCGGTCGAGATCGTCGTCCCGGCGCGCACGCGCCAGCGCGGCCGCTTCCGCGATCGGGTGTTCGTCGTCGACGTGCTGCAGCCATTCGGCTTCACGCGGCGGCGCTTCGCGTTGTCCGCCGCCGTGGAACTCGTGTCGGAGCCGGCCCGCATCGAGCTGCCCACGCGTCTGCTCGAGACCCGGGATCCGCAGGAGTCCAGCCTCGCCGCGCTGCGTGCGCGCGACGAGGGCGAGTTCTTCAGCCTGCGTGGCTACGAGCCGGGAGAAGACCTGCGCTTCGTGCACGCCAAGCGCTCGGCCTCGGCCGGCACGCTGCTGCGTCGCGTGTTGCGCAGCGACGACCAGCAGCGCGCCTGGATCGTGCTCGATCTGCGCCGGCCGCAGGGCCGGAGCCGCGGCAGCGGCGGCCGGCGCTTCGAGTGGAGCCTGTCGGCTGCGGCCTTCCTGGTCGACGCCCTGCGGGCCCGCACGCTGACCGTCGAGATCCTGGTGCTCGACACGATCCAGCGCACGTTCGTGGTCAGCGGCGAGGCCCAGGCGCGCGAGTTCTTCGGCTTCCTCGCCGAGGCCGCACCGGTCGATCACGTGGCCGTCGACCTCGCAGGCGCCGCCGATCTGCAGGCCGCGCCACGCTGCTACTGGATTCCGGCCGGCGGCGCCCGCGCCGACCTGGAGCGCAGCCAGTTGCCGGGTGCAGTCCTCGTGACCGACGGGAGCGAGGCATGAAGCCCGGCGGCCCGCAACGCGCCCAGAGCACGGCGCTGCTGCTCGCGGCGGCGACCAGCATCTACGCGCTCCCGGGGGCGCTCTTCCCGCCGCTCTGGCTCGTGGCGTTGCTGGCTCCTGCCTGGTTGCTGGTGGCGCTGCGACCCTTGCCGCGCCGGCGCTGGTTCGGCGAACGCGAGCACCTCCTCGTGGCCGGCGTGGTCCAGGTCGCCGCCGTGTGGTTCGCCTGGCGGGCACTGCCGGACTTGCGCCGCGAGGCGCTGCTGGCCTCGGTGCTGTTACCGCCGCTCGCGTTCATGACGCTGCGCCGTCGCGGTTCGGATCCGCTGCTCGCGCTCTTCCTCGCGCTCTGCCTGCTGCTGATCGGGACGATGCTGGCGCCGCAGGATGCGCTCCTGCCGTGCGTACTCTTCGTCGCCGCCGGTGCGGTCGTCCTGCACGCGGACGCCGAGCTCCTCGGGCTGTCCCTGCGCCACGCGGCGCGCCAGGCTGCGCCCCACTCGTGGCACCGGTTCCGCGAGCGCTGGCTCGGAGCGACTGCCGTGGTGGCCATCGCGCTCGCGAACTTCGTCGTGCTGCGCGTGCTCCCCGCTCCGGTCACGCCGCCAACCCGCCAGCCGGCGCGGCCCGGTGCCGACGGGGGCCGGCGGATCGGCCTGTCGCAGAGCTTCGACCTGACCGGCGCGCCTTCGGTCCCGCTCAAGGTCGTCGGCG
>CAZSKV010000841.1:0-8433 GCA_964607495.1 uncultured candidatus Brocadiaceae bacterium | reverse complement strand
CCGTCGCGGTCGAGGAAGACCGCACGGCGCTTCACTTGGGCGCCTCGACCGGGGCCGTGCCCTCACGGTGCAGGCGGACGTGGAGTTCGTGCGGCACGTAGCGCCAGCGCACCGCGAACGGGGTCATGAAGTCCCCGATCGTCCAGTAGAAGGGCAGGGTCCAGAGCACCTCGTCCGCAGCTCCGTCGATCCAGACCGACGTGTAGGTCGTCGTGTGGTGGTAGACCTTGCGCTTCTCGGTGGTGTAGCCCCGCTTCTCCAGTGCGACCTCGTGGTCGCTGCCGAACATGCCGTCCAGCTGGATGCGCGCCGGCGTGGTCAGACCGGTGGGCGCGTCGTCCACCAGGATGCGGGCGCCGGGGGGGGTGCTGGTCACGAGCACGTGGTCGTCGCCCGAGAAGTAGGTGCACGACGCCAGCCCGAGCCACAGCGACCAGAGGAACCGCATGCCTGGGCATCGTATCGGCGCGGGGGCGCCCCGGCCAAAACTCGGGTTGCTCGGCACGGGCGCGTCGCTACCATCGGGCCCGCTTCGTCCTGGCCGGATGCCTTGGCTCGGCACCTGCCTCGACTTTTCCGGGAGGGCAACATGCTTCACAACCTCAGCTCGATGCAGCGGGCCGGCGCGGTCCTTCTGCTCGCACTCTGGCCGACCTCTTTCGCGCTCACGGCGCAGACCACACAGCCGGTGATCCCGGCGTCCCCGACGCTGGCGCGGGTCATCGCCAAGGAAGCAGCCCTGCGCTGCTTCGCCACCACGAAGTCTCCGGTGTTCGCCGACATCCTGCGCGAAGGCGACGTCGTCGTCGTCGGCCCGGCGGCCGGTGAGTTCCGCACGGTCACGCTGCCCCTGGGGCCGACCGGTTACGTCGCCAAGAAGTACAGCACGGAGCCGAAGGACGGCCTCGTGGCGACGAGCGGGAGCGACGTCGCCTTCCGCTACCGCGTGCCCAAGGGCGTCGAAGCCCCGGTGCAGCAGCTGCCCAAGGACGCCACGTTGCACCTGCTGGGCGACGAAGGCGACTGGTGGCGCGTGCGCTCGCCGGGCTCGTCGGCCTACGTGCTCGAATCCGAAGTGCAGATCCTGGCCGGCGAGCCGGCAGCTGCCGAAGCCGCGCTGCGCGCGACCGAGGGCCGGCGCCAGCGCGAGTGGCAGGATGCGGTCGCGACGTTCGCGCAGGCCGCTGCGGCCAGGCGCGCCGTGCAGGAGCGCAAGACCCAGGTCGACGGCTTGATGACGCGCTTCCGCGCCGAGACCGTCAAGCCCGCCGAGCAACAGGAGTACGCTGCGCTCCTGGCCGAGGCCAGGACGCTCGCGCCCGCGCTGCCGGCCGACTCCGACGAGGCGACCCGGCTCGCGCTGCTGATCGATTCGATCCAGAAGCAGATGACGGTCGTCGAGGCGATGGTCGCCCTGAAGAAGGAAGCCCCCGTGGTCGAGATCCAGCCGACCGGCAAGGCCCCCGAGCCCGACGCCCTCGAACGCTTCGAGGCGATCGGCTGGCTGCGGCCGCGCAAGGGCCCAGGGGCCCAGTACCAGATCGAGAAGGGCGGGCGCGTGCTCTACCTCGTCGACTGCCGCAGCGGGCGCTACGACCTGGGCATGTTCGTGGACACCGAGGTCGGCGTGATCGGCACGGCCGACCGCCCGCAGCGGGAGAGCATCCGGGTGCTCGAGGCGCAGAAGATCGAAGTGATCAGCGCCCGGCCGCGCTGAACCGCGCGGCCGCGGAGCACCCGGGGCTTGCAGCCCGGGCGGCCCCTGCCAAGGATGCAGGAGCCGGCTCGCCGGCGCTGTCGCCATGAATCGCTTTCCGGAGTTCTAGAGCCGCCGTGCCGCCGCCCGATAAAGCTCGCAGCGGGAATGGGTGTCGACACGTGAGCACTGGCTGCCGGATCGCGCGGACCGCCATCCTCGGCCTCTGCGCCCTCGTCGCGGGGCTCGCGGCGCAGGTGCCCGCCGCGCTGCCGCGACCGGGCAGCGAGAGCGCGGCGCCCGGCGACGTCTCGCGCCGGCTCGACGTGGCCCGCCAGGCGCTCGTGCGCGAGGATCCGCTCGCGGCCCTGGTGGCCTGGCGCGAGGTGCGCGTCGTCGCCCCGGCTACCGCCGAAGCGCTGGTCGGTCTGGGCCGCGTCCACCTGCTGCGCAGCGATGCGCATCTCGCGTTGCGCTATGCCGAGGCTGCGCTCGCCGTCGCGCCGGGCCTGCAGCCAGCCCAGGCGTTGCGCGTGCACGCGCTGCTGCGCCTGCGCCGGTTCGAGCTCGCGCTCGAACGCTCGAAGGACGCGCTGCGGCACGCCGCCGATCCAGCGGCGGAGCTGCTCGCGGCCCACGCCTCCGCCCTGTTCCGTCTACAGCGCAACGACGAGGCGGCGCTCGTCTACCGCCAGGTGCTGGCGGTGGATCCGCTGCACGCCGAGGCTCATCTGCGCCTGGGTTCCGGCCTCTCGGCGCCGCAGGAACTCGGGCTGCCGGCACCGCTGCTGCAGGGCCTGACCGCGCACCGCCAGAAGAACCCCGAGGCGGCGCTGCGCCGCTACCGCGAGACGCTGGTGGCGGTCCCCGGGCACGCGATCGCGCACCGCCTGCTCGGCGAGATGCTCTACGCGCAACAGGGCGCGAGGACGATGGCAGCCGAGGCCAACGAGTTCCGCGACCTCGCGGCGCTGCTGCCGGTGCCCGACCTCGAGCGCAACGCCGCCGAACTGTTCCTGCCCGGAGTGTTCGCGCTCGCGCCCGAACGGCGCGCGGTCGCGCTGCGCGCGATCGGCCTGTTCGCGACCCAGGTGCCGCGGCTGGTCGCGATCGGCGGCCGCCACGATCTCCTGCGCGAGGAGGAGCGCACGACCGACGCCCTGTCGCGGCGCAGCCTGCGCGGCAAGCGCACCTTCGACGGCCGCGTCTGGGACGACGTGCGCGGCATGGGGGGGCTCGTGGCCGCGACCGGGATCGAGGCGCTGGACGAGGCCGCGCTGCACGGCTTCGACACGCTTGCGCACGAGGTCGCGCACCAGGTCCACCTCTACGTGTTCGCGCCGGCCGACCGGCGGCGCATCCACGATCTGTATCGCGATGCGCTCGCCAACGGCCGCTGCCTCGACTACTACGCGGCCAGCAACGAGGCCGAGTACTTCGGCCAGGGCGTCGAGGCCTTCGCGAGCCTCGCGAAGCGCCCGGGCTGCGAATCGACGCATGGGCACACGCGCTTCGAGCTCTACCGCGTCGATCCGGCGTTGCACGACTTCCTGGCCCGCGTGGTCTCCGTCGACCTGCTGCGGGACGAGGCGCGGCGGGACGCGATCCTCGCCGCGGCGATCGCCGTCGCCCTGCGTTGCGGCCGGGCCGAGGACGCGGTGGTGGCGGCCGAGTTCATGGGCCCGGGGCCGGAACGGGAGCGCCTGCTCGCGATCACGCGCCGCGCCAGCCTGCTGGCGCGCGTCTACTGACGGAAAGTCGCGCCGGACCGGCCCCGGCGCCGTGGACACTTCGGGACATGCGCCGCCTGTGCCTCCTGTGCATCCTGTGGCTCGCCATGCCCACCCCAGCCCAACCCGACCTGCGTCCTCGCGTGCGTGACTCCGGCATCCTGATCGGCAGCCTGCCGCCCGGCAAGGCCAACGCGATCACCGACGTCCCCGGCGTGCGGGTCGGTCACGCCACGCTCGTACGCGGCGACGATCTGCGCACCGGCGTGACCGTGGTCCTGCCACACGGCGGCAACCTGTTCCGCGACAAGGTCCCGGCGGCGCTCGCGGTGCAGAACGGCTTCGGCAAGCTGGTCGGGTCGACGCAGCTCACCGAGCTCGGAACGCTCGAGAGCCCGATCGCGCTGACCAGCACGCTCGCGGTGTTCCGGGTCGCTGACGCGTTGCTCGGCTGGATGCTCGCGCAGGAGGGCAACGCCGCTGTGCGCTCGCTGAACGTCGTGGTCGGCGAGACGAACGACGGCGGCCTCTCCGACATCCGGGCGCGCGCGGTCGGCGAGGCCGAAGTGCTCGCGGCGCTCGCGCAGGCGCGGACCGGACCGGTCGCGGAGGGTTGCGTCGGCGCTGGCACCGGCACGGTCTGCCTGGGCTACAAGGGTGGCATCGGCACGAGTTCGCGCAGCGTGCAAGGCTTCGTGGTCGGAGTGCTCGCGCAGACGAACTTCG
This sequence comes from uncultured candidatus Brocadiaceae bacterium, assembly GCA_964607495.1. GTDB lineage: Bacteria > Planctomycetota > UBA1135 > UBA1135 > UBA2386 > CAZSKV01. The sequence continues at coordinate 4,281 of CAZSKV010000841.1, read as the reverse complement.
GCGGCAGCCTGCGCGTGGACGGCGTGCCGATGGACGGCGGCCTCGTGCCGGCGCCACGCGAGGCCGGCAAGGAGGAGGGCTCGTGCATGTTCGTGCTCGCCACCGACGCGCCGCTCGACGCGCGCAACCTCGAACGGCTCGCGCGGCGCTGCTTCGCGGGCATGGCGCGCACCGGCGCCGCGTTCAGCAACGGCAGCGGCGACTATGCGCTGGCCTTCTCGGTCGGCAAGGGCAACTCCCTGGCCAACGAGCAGATGTCGCCGCTCTTCGTCGCCGCGGCCGAGGCCGCCGAGGAGGCGATCCTGAACTCGTTGTGGGCCGCGCAGGCCACGACCTCCCGCTTCGGCAAGGCCGAGGCACAGCCGGTCCCGGAGGTCGTCGCGCGCTGGCGGCAGGCGCGCAAGTAGGATGCGCGCATGGTTTCGGTCCACACTTCTCTCGTGCTGGTGCTCTCCGCCGCCGCCGGGCTCCTGGTCGCCCAGCCGCCGCAGCGCTCCCTGACGCCCGAGCTGCTCTGGGAGCTCAAGCGCGTCGCCGATCCGCAGCTGCACCCCGACGGCCAGCGCGTCCTCTACACGGTCCGCAGCTACGACCTCGCGACCAACCGGGGCAGCGCCCAGCTCGTGCTCGCCAACCTCGACAGCACGCAGCGCCGCCAGCTGACCACGACGGCCAGCAACTGGCAGGGCCGCTTCGCGCCCGATGGCTCGAAGGTGGCGTTCCTGTCGACCCGCGCCGGCGCGCCGCAGGTGTTCGTGCTCGACCTGGAGCGCGGCGGCGACCCGGTGCAGGTCACGCGCCACGCGCAGGGCGTCGACGGCTTCCTGTGGTCGCCGCGCGGCGATCGCTTCGCCTACGTTGCTGCCGTCGCGCTCGACAAGGTCGAAGGCAAGGACCTGTACCCGGACCTGCCGCTCGCGCAGGCGAAGATCTACGACGACCTGATGGTCCGCCACTGGGACTCCTGGAAGGACGGCACCTACAGCCACCTCTTCGTGATCCCGGCGGCCGGCGGCGAGGCTCGGGATCTGCTGGCCGGTGAGCGCTTCGACACGCCGTTGAAGCCCTTCGGCGGCATCGAGCAGATCGCCTGGTCGCCCGACGGGAGCGAACTCTGCTACACCTGCCGCAAGGTCAAGGACCCGGCCACGAGCACCAACAGCGATCTCTTCCTGGTGCCGGCGGACGGCGGCGCGAGCCGCAACCTCACGGGTGCGAACCCGGGTTACGACCAGGATCCGGTGTTCTCGCCCGATGGCGCGACGATCGTGTTCAAGAGCATGGCGCGCGCCGGCTTCGAGTCCGACAAGGCGCGCTTGCTGGCCTGGTCGCGCAAGAGCGGCGAGGTGCGCGACCTGACGCGTGACTTCGACCAGTCCGCCGGTGATCTCGCGTTCGCGCCCGACGGCCGGTCGGTGGTGTTCACCTCGGAGACCAAGGGCACGACGCAGCTCTACCGGGTCGCGCTCGCCGGCGGTTCACCCGAGGTCCTGACCAAGGGCCGCTTCGAGCACCATGCGCCGCAGCTGACCGCCGACGGGCGCGCGATCGTATGCCTGCGCCAGCGGACCGAGCGGCCGTTCGAGCTGGTCGTGCTGCCGGCGAGCGGCGGGGACGGGGTGCCGATCAGCGACGAGAACGGCGCGATCTACCGGGACCTCGCGCTGCCGCAGGTGCGCGAGCGCTGGACCAAGGCGAGCGACGGCCAGCAGATCCACTCCTGGGTCGTGCTGCCGCCGGGCTTCGACCCCAAACAGAAGTACCCGATGCTGCTCTACTGCCAGGGCGGCCCGCAGAGCATGGTCGGCCAGTGGTTCAGCTTCCGCTGGAACTTCCATCTGATGGCGGCCCAGGGCTACGTGGTGCTCGCGGTCAATCGCCGCGGGTTGCCGGGCTTCGGCCAGGCCTGGAACGACCAGATCAGCGGCGACTGGGGCGGCCAGGCGATGCAGGATCTGCTCGCGGCCACCGACGACCTGTTCACCGAGCCCTGGATCGACCGGCAGCGCACCGCCGCGGTCGGCGCGAGCTTCGGCGGCTACACGGTCTACTGGCTGATGGGCAACGACCAGAAGAACCGCTTCTGCGCGATGGTCGCGCACTGCGGCGTGTTCAACCTCGAGGCGATGACGCTGGCCACCGAGGAGCTCTTCTTCGTCGACTGGGATCTCGGCGGCCAGTACTGGCGCGACCCCAAGGCGCGGCAGAACTGCGAGCTCTTCTCGCCGAACCGCTTCCTGCAGCGCTGGGACACGCCGCTGCTCGTGATCCACGGCGAGAAGGACTTTCGCGTGCCCCTGACCGAGGGCCTGCAGGCGTTCACGGCCGCGCGGCAGAAAGGCGTGCCGGCGCGCTTCCTGTATCTGCCCGAGGAGGGCCACTGGGTCAGCTCGCCGCAGACCAGCGTGCTCTGGTACCGCGTGTTCTTCGATTGGCTCGACCGCTACTGCAAGAAGCCGTGACCCCGACGTCCCGGCGAGCCAGCACCCGCCCGCGATGAAGCCGCGCCCGCAACCGACGCTGCAGACCACGACGCTCTGGGACTTCCCGTCCCAGAACTACGGCGAGGGTCGCCAAGGGGATCCCGCGTACCCCGGCGCGACCCCGAGCTACGTGGTCTGGAACCTGCTGCAACGCTACACGCGCCCGCGGGACCTCGTCGTCGATCCGATGTGCGGCAGCGGCACGACCCTCGACGTCGCGCGTGACCTCGACCGGCGCGCGCTCGGCTACGACCTGCAGCCGCAACGGCGCGACATCTATCGCGCGGATGCGCGCAAGCTGCCGCTCGAGGACGCGAAGGCGGACTTCGTGTTCGTCGATCCGCCGTACTCGACGCACCTCGAGTACTCGAAGGACCCGCAGTGCCTCGGCGAGCTCGACGCGCACCAGCCCGAGTACTTCGCCGCCTTTGCCGCGGTGCTGGCCGAGATCGACCGCATCCTGCGGCCCGACCGGTACCTCGCGGTCTACGTCTCCGACACCTGGGACCAGCAGCAGGGCTTCGTGCCGATCGGGTTCCGGATGTCCGAACTCCTGAGCCGCCGGTTCACCGCGGTCGAGCAGATCGCGGTCGTCCGGCACAACCAGTCGCTGCAGCGCCCCGAGTACCACAAGGCGGCCGCGGCGCAGGGTTTCTTCCTGCGCGGCTTCCTGCACCTGCTCGTGTTCGCGAAGGGCGACCCGCAACGACGACCCCAAGGAGCAGCAGCCCCGTGACCAGACCGGCATCCGCACGCTTCGCCCACTACCAACGCTGGCGCACCTGGCTCGGCGACCCGCCGCTCGAGCTCGACCTGAGCCATGCAGGCCTCGCCGATGCGGACCTCGAGGCGCTCACGCCCGGACTGCAGGCCGGGATCGAGGCGATGCGCGCGCTCGAGGCCGGCAAACTCGCGAACGCGGACGAGCAGCGCATGGTCGGCCACTACTGGCTGCGCGCCCCCGGGCGCGCGCCGGACGACGCGATCTCGGACGCGATCGCGGGCACCCTGGTGCGTCTGCTCGAGTTCGCGGCCGCGGTGCACGCCGGCAGGATCGCGCCGCCCGAGGGCGGGCGGTTCCGCAGCGTGCTGCTGCTCGGCATCGGCGGTTCGGCCCTCGGCCCGATGCTGCTCGGGGAGGCGTTCGCGCGCGCCGACGCGCCGCTGCGCCTGTTCGTGCTCGACAACACCGACCCCGCGGGCATCGACCGCGCGCTCGCGGCCTTGGGCACGCTGCGCGAGACCCTGGTGCTCGTGGTCAGCAAGTCCGGCGGCACGGCCGAGACGCGCAACTGCATGCTCGAAGTGCAGGCGGCCTGCCAGCGCCTCGGCCTCGCCTTCGCGGCCCGCGCGGTCGCGGTCACGAGCGAGGGCTCGGCCTTGGACGGTCTGGCGGCGCGCGAGCCGTGGCTCGCGCGCTTTCCGATGTGGGACTGGGTCGGCGGCCGCACGAGCGTGTTCTCGGCGGTCGGCCTGCTGCCAGCGGCGCTGCTCGGCCTCGACGTCCGCGCGCTGCTGGCCGGGGCCGCGGCGATGGACGAGTGCACGCGCAGCGCCGAGGTGCGCGCGAACCCGGCGGCGCTGCTCGCGGCCTACTGGCACAAGGAAGGCCAGGGGCGCGGCCAGCGCGACATGGTCGTGCTGCCGTACAAGGACCGCCTCCTGCTCTGCTCGCGCTACCTGCAGCAGCTCGTGATGGAGTCGCTCGGCAAGGAGCTCGACCGGCACGGCCGCGCGGTGCACCAGGGGCTCGCGGTCTACGGCAACAAGGGCTCGACCGACCAGCACGCCTACGTGC
>CAZSKV010000840.1:0-6809 GCA_964607495.1 uncultured candidatus Brocadiaceae bacterium | reverse complement strand
CGCGAACCCAGCCCCAGGCCGCCGCCGGCGGGATGGTGAACGCCAGCAGGGCGCCGCCGACGGACAGCACCAGGAGGCTGAGCGCCGTCAGGAGGACGTGGACGGCGGTCAGGGAGGCGACGAGGCCGTGGCCGAGCCAGCCGCCGGGGTAGCCGCCGCGCGGTCCGTCGCCGCCGGCGATCTCCAGCCCCGCGAGGAGCACCACGTCGAGCATATCGCAGCGTGTGTGCATGCGCACCTTGCCCTTGCCGACCTGCCGCATCAGGGCCTGGTAGGCGCCGATCAGCAGCTGCTGCCCGGTCTGGCCGCGCGCAGAGAAGGTCCGCGACACCTGGGCCCCGCCGAACGAGCGGTTGTCGAGGTAGCCGCCGTACTCGCGCGCGAAGGGCACGCCCTGCGCGACGCACTGGTCGATGATGTTCCGGCTCAGGTGCGCGAGGCGGTAGACGTTCGCCTCGCGCGCGCGGAAGTCGCCGCCCTTGATCGTGTCGTAGAACAGGCGCTGCACCGAGTCGCCGTCGTTCTGGTAGTTCTTCGCCGCGTTGATGCCGCCCTGCGCCGCGATGCTGTGCGCGCGGCGCGCGCTGTCCTGGTAGCAGAAGCACTCGACCTCGTAGCCGAGCTCGCCGAGCGAGGCTGCCGCCGAAGCTCCGGCGAGTCCGGAACCGACGACGAGCACGCGGAACTTGCGCTTGTTGGCCGGTTTGACCAGCTTCAACTGGAACTTGTGGTTCTCCCACTTCTCCGCCAGCGGACCGGCGGGAATCTTGCTGTCGAACTTCATTTCACTTGCCCCCCTGCGGCAAGGCGATGATGCCCAGCCAGACCGAGACCAGGATCGAGATGTAGGCGGCGGCGATCACGATGCCCACGACCGGGCCGAGCCGCCGCAGCCACGGCGTGTAGCGGCCGTGGTGCAGGCCGAGCGACTGCCAGAAGCTCGACACCCCGTGACTCAGGTGCAATCCGAGCAGGACCATCGCGACCAGGTAGGCAGCGGCGATCCCCGGCGACTGGAACCCCTTGACCAGCATCACGTAGACATCGTGCCGGCTCGCGCCACCGGCCAGCACCTCGCGGCTCGCATGGTGCTCGGGGTTGGTGACCCCGAACGTGAAGTGCAGCAGGTGGTAGACGAGGTAGGCGAGCGTCACGAGCCCGGTCAGCACCATGCTGCGCGAGGCGTAGGAGGCCTGGATCGTCGTCTCGGCGGCATAGCGCGATGGCCTCGCCGCGCGGTTGGCGCGCGCGAGGCGGATCCCGGTCGCCACGTGCAGGCCGAAGATCACCAAGAGCCCGATGCGCACCGGCCAGGTGATCCCCGGGTGCTGCTTCAGGAACTCGGCGTAGCCGTTGAAGCCCGCCCGGCCACCGAACCAGGGAAAGGCCTGCAGGTTGCCGACCAGATGCCCGATCACGAATCCGAGCAGCAGGATGCCCGTGACCGCCATCACGTACTTGCTCCCGATCGAGGATCGGAAGAACTGTTGCAGCCAGCTCATCACTCCGCCTTGGGTCGATGACTTTCGGAACGTCGTCCACCCGAGAGGATTGCGGCTCCGGCGGACTGGAACTGGGGTTGCGGGCGCGCCGGGAGCCGAGTTCTCGGGCGCAACATGAAAGCGCGCGCCGCAGCCGATTCCAGTGACTGGTTCCCTTCCCTGGGCCGCGGCTCGGGTGCGGAATCGAGCGAATCCCGGCGTGCCTTGTTCTAGGCGCGCGGATTCGCAGTGGCGGTGCGACCGGCCTGGTCCCCGGGCTTGCGCTGCGGACCGTGTTCTCTGCGCCGCATGTGGATGGCGACCAAGGTTGCGAGGCACACTCCCAGGGTCCAAAGCGTCCAACACCGGAACGCGGGCGCCAGCGGCGGCTCGGCCTGTGACGCGAGCAGCAGCTCGAGTTCCGGCAGCCAGCGCCATGCACCAACCACCGTGCGGCCACGATGGTCGGCATAGCCATCGAAGTTCTCGCCGGCGACACGCAAGAGTGCTGCAGTGACAGGGTCGCGGCCACCGGCACCGCTTGGTCCTCGGGGCGCGGACGAGGTTGCATCGAACACGAATTCGACGCCGGCCCGGCCGGCACGCGACGGTCCTGCAGAGCTCGCGCTCCGCACCACAACGCCCCGGGAATCGAAGAGGCAGACGTCCTGGCGCGCGGCCCCGGGGCACCCCGTGATCGCCGGCGCGAAGAACTCGACCGGCGCGATCCGGAAGCGCAGGACCGCTACCACCCGCTCGGCTTCGTCGCGGACCGGCGCCAGGGCGTGCATCGTCGGCACGCCGAGCCGCAACGTGCCTTGCTGGTCTGGAAGCGGAGTGCCCGCCAGATAGGGCCGCGTCACGAACGCAGCGCCCGCCATGGCTTGCGCCAGGAAGTCGAGACGCGCGAGCGAGCGATGCCCGAGCGCCGCCGGCGTCGAGGAGACGATCTGCAGGTTGTCAGGGCTCACGATCGAGAACCCCTGGTAGCCCCCTTCGCGGCACGCCTGCTCCAGGAGGTTGTGCAGCCGTGCCTGCTGCGGCTGGGTCGCGAGCCGATCGCGCGCGCGGTCCGTCCCCTCGAGCGCGGCCTGCATCGCCGCGGTCAGCTGCCGGATCTCAGGCAGGTTGGCCCAGGTCTCGACCATGCACCGGTGTCTGCAGATCTGCGCCTGCAACACCTGCTCGGAGAATGCGAGGGCAGCGAGCGCGTCGTCGCGGCAGCGCGAGGCCGCAAGCGAGTGCAGCCAGGCGGCGCAAAGGCCGGCGATCCCGAGCCCGACCACGACCAGCCGCGGGATCGTACCTGCCTGCGCAGGTGCTGCCGTTCCTGTTGGGTGGCGCGGGCTCCTCACTCCAGCCCCCTATCGGCAGGCTAGCGGCTGCTCCCCGAGGTGCACCCGGGCCATCGGGCCTCTGGGTCGGCCTCCGCTCGCAGCGGAGGTTTGGGAGATTCGCGACCCGTCCTGGGGATGCGATCGCGTAATGGTGCCGTTCCCAGCCCCCGGGCATTTCTGGCCCCACGTCCCACACCCATGATGCGCATCCAGGCTCTCGCGTTCGCTCTGTCCATCGTTCTGGCTGTCGGAAGCTGTAGCAACGGCCTCGTGCCTGCAGGCGGTGGTGGCGTCAACGGCAAGGGCCAGGGCGGCGGCGGGGCACCGGGCTCGTTCACGACCACGGTCCGCTTCGTGAACCGCGGCAACTTCCAGCGCCGCGAGTGGGGTCTCGCGACCGTGCCCTTCCCGGAGGGCATCTGGACCCAGTCCAAACAGTTCCGGCCGCGCGGCACGGTCGGCGAGCTGACCCCCTTCGGGGCACGCTGGCCGGACGGGAGCGTGCGCTTCGCGCAACTCGCCGCCGCGCTCGACCTGCCGCCGGCCACCGAAGTGGATGTGGTCGTCGAGGAGGGAGCGCCGACGCTGCTGCCGTTTGCCCTCGGTTCCTGGCTCGCGAAGGGCCTGCCGAACTTCGCGATGAAGTTCGAGGTCGGCGTTCCGGGGATCGGTCCCCGGCTCTCCGAGATCAGCTCGTTCCGGATCGAGCACGACACCGAATCCCGCAAGGTGGTGTATCTCGGCGGCTACGTGCCCGACACCGATCTGGTGTTCGATCTCTGGCTCACGTTCTTCTCCGGGCAGGACCAGGTCGCGTTCGAACTCAAGCTCGTCAACTCCAGTGTGCAGAGCACGCAGTGGAAGCAGGACGTCGACTACGTGCGGCTGTGGACCATGGGGGCGATCCCCTACCTGCGCGCGGCCAACCGCCGCGGCGCGGTCTACGGCCCCTTGTCGCCGGCCGGCCCGAACGGCGTGCAACTGCTGGACAGCACCTTCTTCTACGATGGCCAGGGCCAGGACTGGTGGGGCGAGCTCTTCTTCGCCTATCCGACCCACGGCCAGGGGGCGGAGAAGGCGCGGCTCGAGAGCTTCCTGGCCGCGCTCGAGATGCCCTGCTACGGCATCTCCACGGACTGGGCGGCGAGCGGCGCCTATGGTCCCTTCGGTCACCTCGCGGCGGTCCCCGCGTGGATCCAGGACGGCGGGCAAGCGGCGACCCTGGCCAACCGCGCGAACTACGTCGCGTGGGCCGCGGCGCCGGGGAATCCCTGGGACGACATGCCGATGGGTCTCCTGGCCCACGCCTCGAATACCGGCGACCAGAACGACTTCGGCGTCGGCAAGCTGCTCGATGTCTACTGCTCCGGCCTGCCGGACGGGATCGAGGAGGCACGGCTCAACGCCGGCGAAGAGGCCTGCCGGCCGGTGCATCATCGCGAGCACGACGGGTCCCCGGTGCTGGCCGCCAACCACCCGAACTGGGTCGCCTGGAACGGGCGCACGCACTTCAACACGACGATCAGCCCGGACCGGCTCGGCAAGCCGGTGCCCGAGCCGTGGCTCGACGCCCACTCCTGGAGCGGGCGCGACAACCAGCACTGGTCGAGTCTGCTGCTCGCGAATGCCTGCCTGCTGACCGGGTCCTGGTCGTTGCGCGCCGAACTGGACAACGAAGGTGAGCTCTACCTCGCGAGCCAGACGATCCCGAGCCAGAAGCCGGGCTGGTCGACGAACATCATCGACACGCCGCGCGCCGTCGGACGCACCCTGCTGTCGATGTCCTGGAACTACCTGGTTACCGGACGCACGGACCTCCGCGATCGGATGGCGGCGCGGACCCGCGAGTGCATCGCGGTGCAATGGACCGGAGGCGGTGTGGGCGGGCCGGTGAAGCCGTGCGCGCTGGCGACGCCGGACCCGCGCGTGTTGATGATCACCCACTGGACCCCGTGGGAGGACTCACTCGCGATCCCGGGACTCGAGGCCTGCTACCTCGTGACCGGGGAACTCGCGGCCCGGCAGATCGCGATCGGTCTGGCGCGCAGCCTGCTCGAGTGGGGTTGGAAGATCACCCCCAATGAGATCATCATCGCGACCGGCGTCGGCTGGAAGGGCAACGGCCTGCCGCTCACGGCGCTGGAGTACACCGATCCGAACTGGGTGCTCTGGTCGTACGGCACCGGCTTCAACCTCTGGGGCCTGCCTTCGACCAAGATCGCGCAGCGCTATGCCTTGGCGCTGAACGATCAGCAGATGCTGACCCGCGCCAACACGGTGTTGAGCTTCCTGCAGACCCGGCAACCGCCACGCAACGGCGGCTTCGATCGTTTCGTCGAGTGGGACTGCGTGTTCTGACCGGCGCGGCGGACCTGGAGCTACTGCGACTTGCCCCAACCCAGGCGCCAGGCCCGCGGCACCAGCGTGATCTGCCACGCGCCCCGCCCCTGCGTCGCCGCCACCAGCCGATTGTTCTTCGCATCGACCCGCAAGTCGATGACCGGTGCGTTCGGCAGGTTGACGCCGTAACGCACCCACGACACGCCGAGGTCGACCGAGCGCCAGACGCCCTGGTCGGTCCCGAGGTAGAGGATCATCGGGTCACCCTCGCGACTGTCGAGATCGAGACAGTGGGCCGGCACATCCGGCAGGTTGCCATCGGCAGCCAGCCAGTTGGCGCCGGCATCGGCCGTGCTGAGCACCTGGTTGGTGCCGAACGCGCCCACCGCGAACCAGCAACGCTTGGGGTCGCTCGGATGGATCGCGAAGGGGTGCGTCGTGCGGAACCAACCCGGCACGCCGCTGCGGCGGAGCTGCCAGGACTGCCCGGCGTTCTCGGTCACCTGCAGGCGGCCGTCGTTCGTGCTCACATAGATGGTCTGGGTCGAGCTCGGCGCCTGGGCGATCCCGCGGATCGCGGCGATGCCACCACCCGTCAGGTCCGGCGAGATCGGCGCCCACGAGGTCCCGCCATTCGTCGACAGGAACACGCGCTCCGCGCCGTAGACCATGCGCATCGGATCGAGCGGATGGATCTCGTAGGGGGCGAGGAAGCAGGTGCGGCCCGTGATCCCGGATCCCGCACCCTGGTAGCTGCCGCCATTCAGTGAGCGGAAGAGCGTGCCGACGCCCTGGTACTCGGCGAAGTACCGCGTACCCGTGCTGTCGATCGCCGTGCAGCCGCCGTCGCCGCCGAGCACCTGGGTCCATGACTTGGGGCCGTTGCGCACGCCGCTGCCGTTGTCCTGCATGCCGCCGAGCATCGTCGTCGTGGCGCCGGGGGCCAGCGCGAAGCCGGCGTAGAACTGCACGAGCCCGAGGCCGAGGTTCAGGCTCGTCCAGCTGCCGCCGTTGTCGCCGCTCCGGTGCAGGCCGCCGTCGTTGCCGCAGAGCAGGCGCCCCGCGGCGTCCCAAGCGAGCGCGTGCAGATCGACGTGCGGCGGCGTCACGGTCTGCCAGCTGCCGCCGCCGATCGTCGTGCGCACCAGGGAGAAGCCGCCGGCGAAGAAGAGATTCGGATCCGTGCGCCCGACCAGCGAAGTGCAGAGGTACCAGCCATAGGTCGCCTGGTAGGAGCCGGGATTGATCGGCGCCCAGGAGGCGCCGCCGTTGTCGCTGCGGAACACGTTGAGCGCCGAGCCGTTGTTGCCCTGCGCATCGCACGGGTTCACGTACGAGGCATAGAGGCGCTGGCCCTGCGAGGGCGCGACCGCGAGCGTGATCCGGCCGACGGTGGTCGTCGGCAGGCCACCGGCGAGCTTGGCGAACGACTGGCCGCCATCGATCGACTTGTAGACGCCATTGCTCGGATGGCCGAACACGTGCCCGAACGCCGCATACACGATCTGCGGGTTCGCTGGATCGAGCGTCACGTCGGTCGCGGACACGTTGGTCGGCAGGCCATTGGTCAGGTGGGTCCAGCTCTGGCCGCCGTCACTCGACTTGAAGATGCCGAGGGGACCGTTGGCCTGCGGATGCTGGCGCGCAGCCG
>CAZSKV010000839.1:0-9908 GCA_964607495.1 uncultured candidatus Brocadiaceae bacterium | reverse complement strand
GGATCCGGTGCTCTTCCTCGCGAACCCGACCGGCGTGGGCGCCCCGGCGTTCCGTTCGGTGGCGGTGCCGTTCGCCGCGCCCGGTCCGTACGACGCGGTCGACGTCCAGGACCTGGATGGGGACGCGCACCAAGATCTCGTGCTCGCCCGCGGTGGCGCCGTGCCGCGGCTCGTGATCGGCTATGGCGACGGCCGGGGAGGGTTCGTCAGCGGGCCGGTGCTCGACGTCAGCATCCCAGGCTACACCGCGCAGGCCGGCGTGCCGGCGGTCGGTGTGCACGGCTGCGGACCGGGACCTCGGCGCGCGCTCGCGCTGGTGATGGCCGGGCTGCCGGCCAGCTCCACGACGCGGCCGAGCATTGCCGTCCTGGCTCCTGGCCAGACGATCCGGACCTACGAGCAGCCGGTGGCTGCCGGCGTGATCGCGTTCGACGGCGCCGAGCAACCCTTGGCCTGTTCGACCGCGAGCGATCTGGATGGCGATGCGCTCGTGGAGCTGCTGCTCGGGCACGCCGGCAGCACGAAGATCCCGCTGCGCCTGCTGCGCTGGAACGCCGGCCGTTTCAGCGATGCGACCGCCGGCGTCGGGGTGCCGGTCGAAGCCCCGCACGACCTCGCGCAGATCGGGACGGGCCTGACCGGCTCCGGAGCCCGCGCGGTCTTCGTGCGCCACAAGACGACGGTCGACGGCGTGCCGGAGGACTGGATCTCGACGTTCCTGGTCACGGATGGCCAGTCCCTGGCTGCCCCGGACGCTGCCCGCGAGGTGCCGCTCGCGCTCGAGGGCGTGAGCCTCGGCGACTTCACGCAGCACGGTGGGACCACGCAGATCCTGGACGCGGCAGTCGCCGGCCCTGGCGAACTCCGCGTGCTGCGCAACGACGGGCTGGGGGAGTTCGCACCGCGGAGCACGGTCGCGGCACCCGGGATCGTGCCGCGCACGCTCGCGAATGCGCGGGTGGCCGGGCCGGCGCCCGGGCAGGCCCTCGTCGCCCTGACCAGCGATGGCCGGCTCGCGGTCCTGCCCCCTGGGGCGCAGGAACTGCTGTTCGGCACCGACGACCTGCGGCGCCTCGGTCCGCCGGCGATCCACGCGCGCCCGGTCGCCGCGAGCTCGCAGATCCGGGCCGGCGACGTGGATGGCGACGGGATCGTCGATCTCGCCGTGCTGCTGGTCACGACCACGGTGGCCGAGCCGCTGGAAGGAGAGGCACTCGTGCTGCTGCTGCGCGGCAAGAGCACGTTCGCGCCGAGCGAGATACCCTGGCACATGCCGGCTGCCGGGCTGGGGGTTGCGACCGCCCACGGCCATGCGAGCGGCATGGCGCTCGGCGACTTCGTGCGCGGGCCCGGTAGCAGCAACTTCGTCGAGGCCGTGGTGGCGATCCCGCGTGCGGATGCGGGGAATCCGGGAGCTGGCAACCAGCTGCGGTTCTACCGCTACGAGGCCGGGTCGCAGCCGGCCGAGGACCGGTTCGTGCGCTCGTTCGCGAGCGACACCCATCGGAGCCTGATCGCGGGCGAGCAGCCCACGCTCGTCGTGGCCGCGGACTTCGACAGCAACGGCACGGTCGATCTGGCGGTTGCCGCGGCCGGCGACGGGCGCCTGCGCATCCACCTGAACTCGGGGGCGGTGGTGCCCGGGAAGGCGACCGAGGTGAACCTGGGCGCATTCCAGGAGAGCTTCGCCACGCCGCCGCCGCTGCCTCCGGGGCGTCCGGTCGAGTTGCTGGTCGGCGAGTGCAATGGCGACCAGGCGGTCGATCTGCTGGCCGCGACGCGCCTCGACGCTCCGACACCGGACATCACCACGGCCTTCTACCTCGGCAACGGCGCCGGCGGTCTTCGGCTGGGCGGTCTGCTGCCGAACCTGCGCACCGGCAACACGGTCTCCGGTCCGGGAGGCGTCACCCTGCGCGGTGCGGCAGCGAGCATGGCCCTCGGCGACCTGAACGCAGACGGGTCGCCGGACCTCGTGATCGGTTGGGCGACGAAGGGATCGGGCGACCGGAATCTGCGGGCGCTCTTCACCGGCTCGCGCTGATTCCTGGAAGCGAGTTCCGGGTCAGGTCATGAACTTGGCGAGCCTGGCCAACGCGCGGGACAGGAGCACGCGGGAGTTCGCCTCGCTGATGCCGAGCTGCTCGCCGATCTCCCGGTGCGAGAGCTGCTCGATCCGGGCGAGCAGGATCACCTGCTGGTGCTCGGCCGACAACCTGGCGAATGCGGTCTCGAAGCGTTGCAACTCCTCCTTGACCATCGCCTGGTTCGAGGGCGTGGCGAAGGTGGCGAAGAGCGCCTCGGCTCCGCTCGAGTCCGCGCGCGCGTCGGCAGGCGTCTCGCGCCCGGCGTCGCGCCGCTGGGCACGCCAGTAGCGCACGCGGTTCTCGATCTTGAACAGCGCGGCGTTGTAGAGCCACTGCTTGAACTCCGCCTCGCCCCGATAGGCCAGGCGGGCATCCTGCATGTGCTCGAGCACCTCGCGGCAGACCGACTGCACGAGGTCCGAGCTCGATTCCTTCGCGCTCAGCATGGGCCCCGCGCGCCGGGCCAGGAACCGTTGCAGGCCGGGCATGTGGCGCTCGAGCAGCACGTGCACCGCACCCTGGTCGCCGGACACGGCGCGGGCGAGCAGCTCGCGCGAATCGGAGTCTGGTTGGATCGCGTCCGAAGGCATGGCGGGCAGCGAGGATTCTACCCCTCGGGTTGACGGGGGGGGCGCCGCCATGTCCTCTGCGTCCCTGCCAAGGGACTGATCTTGAGCTCACCGAACGATCCGGACCTCGACCCGGTCGAGGAGATCATGGCAGAGTGCCTCGCTCGACCCGAAGCGGAGCACGCTGAGGCGATCGCCGCCGCGTGCCAGCGCTGGCCCGAACATGCGCGGGCCCTGCAGTCGCGCATCGACAGCCTGCGTGCGTTCGGATTGGCCGAAGAGGTGGCCCCAAGTCCCGGCGACATGCCTGCGCGCCTCGGCGAGTTCCGGCTACTGCGGCGCCTCGGCGGCGGCGGCATGGGCGTGGTCTACGCCGCGATCCAGGAGCCGCTCGGCCGCGAGGTCGCGCTCAAGCTGATCCGACCCGAGCACCTGTTCTTCTCCGGAGCGCGCGAACGCTTCCGCCGCGAGATCGAGACGATCGGCAGCCTCCAGCACGCAGGCATCGTCCCGATCTACACGGTCGGTGAGCACATGGGTGTGCCCTACTACGCGATGGAGCTCGTGCACGGGCGGTCCCTCGCCGAGGTGGTGACCGCGCAACACGGCAAGCAGCCGGAGCGCCTCGACGGGGCCGCGCTCGGGCATTCCGCGATGTCCTGGGTGGATGCCTGCTGCGAGATCGTGCGGCAGGTCGCCGAGGCATTGCACCACGCGCACCTGCGCGGGGTCGTGCACCGGGACGTCAAGCCATCGAACGTCGTGATGACCGCCGACGGCCAGGCGCGCCTGATCGACTTCGGCCTCGCGACCCGCAGCGGCGCCCACCGGCTGACCAAGAGTGGTTCGACGATCGGTTCCCTCGCCTACATGGCGCCGGAGCAGCTGCGCGGCGAGGAAGTCGGGCCCAAGGCCGACATCTACTCGCTCGGCGTCCTGCTGTACGAACTCGTGACGCTGCGGCCGCCGTTCTGGGCCGAAGGCGAGGCGTCGCTGCGGCAGCGCATCCTCGATGCGGTGCCGGTCTCGCCGCGGGCCCTGAATCGGCGCGCCACCTGGGATGTCGAGACGATCTGCGCCGTGGCGATGGCACCCGAGCCGGCCCGCCGCTATCGCAGCGCGGAGGCGCTCGCCGAGGATCTGGCGCTGGCCGTGGCCAGGCAGCCGATCCGGGCCAGACGGCCGGGGCCGCTGCTGCGCGCGTCGCGGTTCGTGCAACGCCGCCCGGGCCTGACCGCGAGCGCCTTGCTGGGGCTCACGCTCGTCGTGGTCCTGCCGCTGACCCTCGTCCTGCAGGCGCAAGGAGCCGCCGCGCGGATCGCGCGTGAGGCCGAGAATCGGCAGCGTGTCGCCCAGTTCGTGCTCGATCTCTTCGCCGAGGCCGATCCGAACACCAGCAATGGGGGGGACACACCCGTGCGGACGTTTCTCGGCGATGGTGTCGCCAAGGTGCGCGCCGAGGTCGGCCTCGACGCGGAAACGCGCGCTGGCTTCCTCGCGACGATGGGGCGGGTCTATCACAACCTCGGCCTGTTCCGGGATGCCGAGCCGCTCCTGCGCGAGGCCCTCGAGGCAGCGCGCAAGGCCTGGCCCCCCGGCGACGTGCGCATCCTCGAACGTGAGAGCTGGCACGGGGCAGCCTTGCACATGGCGGGCGAGGACGAGCAGGCCGGTGCCCTCCTCGCCGTGCTGATCCCGAAGCTGCGCGCGCTGGCGGGACGCGAGGCGCAGGATGTCCTGATCGGCGCCCTGCGTGCGTACGGGAGGGTGTTGCCCCAGATCGGGGACCGGAAGGCAGGGCGTCTGGCCCTCGAGGAATCCCTCGACATCGCGAGGCGCCAGCAGCCGCCCGCGCGCACCGCCGTCGAGGCCTCGTTGAGTGCGCTGGCCCAGCACCTGCGCGACTACGTGCACCCGTTGGAGTCGCTGCCGCTCGCGCGCGAGCTCCACCAGCTCGTGAGTGAGCAGGAGACCGCGCACCACCCGCGCCGCATCCAGAGCATGCTGCAGCTTGCCGAGACCTTGATGGACCTCGGTCAGATGGACGAGACGAAGCGGCTCCTCGACGAGGTGTTCACCGCCGTCCGTTCGCGCACCGACACGCCGCCGGTCGTGCTCGCCCGCCTGCTCGACCTGCATGCCGGATTCCTGCTCGAGGGCGACCAGGAGCGCGAGGCCGATGCCGCGATCGAGAAGGCGATTGCGACCTCCTCGACGATGTTCGTCGCCGACCATCCTTCGGTCGCCAGGCTCTGGAACCAGCAGGGACTCGTGCGCATGCGCCGCGGGGACGGACGCAGTGGTGCCGAGTCCTTCGGCAGGGCGCTCGCGATCTATGAGAAGCGCTTCCCGCGTGGCCATCCTCACTTCGCGATCGTGCTCGCCAACGCCGCGCGGGCACATCTGCACTCCGGCGACAATGCGGCCGCCGTGCGCGACGGCAGGCGGGCGCTCGCGATGTTCGAGCGCCTGGCGCCAGGTGCCAAGCGTTCGATCGGCAACGTGCGGTGCACGCTCGGTCTGGCCCTCACCTTCGAAGGCGAGCTGGCCGAAGGGCGCCGGCTCGTGCTCGAGGGCGAGAAGCTGCTGCGGGAGTGGCTTGCGGCGGACCATCGGCTCGTCGCCCGGGCCTGGATGGACTGCGCGCACGTGCTGCTGCTGCAGAACGCCGGCAAGGAGGCCCTCCCGTACGCGCGCGATGCGCTTGCGATGCTCGAGCGGATCACGGCGCGTCCCGACTACCAGCTCGCGGAGGCGCAGTTCCACCTCGGCTGGGCCGAGCACATGCTCGGCCGGCTGGACGCGGCTGCTCGACTGCAGCTCGACTCGATCGCGGGCATGCGCGCCGTGCTGAGCGCCCGCCACCCGATGCTGGCGTTCCCGATGAACGACCTCGCAGTCATCCGCGCCAAGCAGGGCCGCTTCGACGACGCCGAGCCGCTCTTCGTCGAGGCGCTGCAGATCCGACGGGACGTCTACGGCGAGCGGCACGACGGCCTGGCCCTGAGCTGGCTCAACATGGCTTCGATGCACGAACGCCGCGGCCGTCGCGCCGAGGCCGTCGCGGCGGTTCTCGCCTCCCTGACGGCGACGCGCGGCAGTGCGAATCGCCAGGACCCCAAGCGCCAGATGGCCTGCACCTTCGGCCTGCACCTGCTGACCACGCCGCCGGAGATCCCGTCCCGCCCGGCGCTGCTCGAACAGTTGCAGCTGCTGGCCGACGAACTGCTCCCGCCGGACGCGCGGATCCGAGCGGACCTTGCCAAGGCCAGAACCGCCACGGCGAGTCGCCCGGGCAGTGCCTCCAGGGTCGGTCGCTGAGGGCAATTCGGCCAATCCACCTGTTGCGTTCGGACCCGGGGCTACTTCCAGTGCACACACGCATGCCCGGGCAGCCGAGGAGCTCCCTCTCCGAAACCCGGACGCGACCGACGAACACCCTGACGAGCCGACCCTGGGTCCAGGTCAGGAGACGAGTTCCGACGGCCCGGGCCTGCGCCTCCCAACCTTCACAGCGGGTAACCACATGCGCTCCCTCTTCGTTTCTTCTCTCGTCCTGGCGTCCGGCGCGTTCGCCCAGGATGTCATCTCTCCGAAGCACTTCGCCGCAACCGAGGGCAGCACCTACGACTACCAGGTGCTCGGTTCGCCCTCGACCCCCGGCCGGTATCTGCAGGTGCACGACGACCTCAAGGGCACGCCGCGCACGATCTCGAGCGTCTCGCTCCGCCGCGATGGCGCGCAGACCGGGGCCTTCGCGGCCGGCAACGTGCTCGTCGACATCTATGCGTCGACGGCGACGACCACGGCCTCGACCGTGGACAAGACCTTCGACAACAACCACGGGACCGACAAGGTGAAGGTCGCCGCGTTCAAGTTCGTCCAGTTCCCCGCAACGACCGCGGGAGCCGTGCCAAACCCGTTCGCGTACACGTTCCCATTCAGCCAGCCCTTCTCCTTCGGTGGCGCGAACGGCTTCTGCTGGGAGATCCAGGTCTCCTCGCGCACGAACTCCTCGTACTACTACTTCGACTACTCGTCGGGCGTGAACTCGAACCCCTACGCCGCGACCTACAGCAAGGGCACCGGTTGCAAGGCCACCGGCTACACGACCGGGATGAACATCAATCCGAGCTCGTCGCCGAACTGGCCGCAGAACTCCATCACCCTGTCCTACTCCGGCAACTACATGCCCAAGAACTCGCTGATCTATCTGATGATCGGCGCGTCCGACAAGGCCTTCGGTGCGCTGACGCTGCCCTTCCTGCTGCCCAACACGACCTCTGCTCCGTCGGGTCCGTGCAACGTCTACTGCGACTGGCTCGTGGGCGTTCCCTCGCTGACGAACGCCAATGGCGCGATCTCGCAGAACCTTGGCGCCCCGGTCACGCCGGCGATGAACGGTGTGTTCATCTTCACCCAGGCAGTGGCGCCGGACGCCGCGGCCAACAGCTGGGGGGTTGCCCTGAGTGACATGGTCGAACACCAGATCGTCGCCCCGTGGGCGGCGCTCCCGGTCGGCAACGTCTATCTCGACGGCGCCGCGGGCGCGACCGGCACGGTTCGCGGCGGCGCTGGCCTGATCACGAAGTTCAACTGAGCCAGATCGTTCCGCTCGAAGCACGCGCGCGCGGCCGCGGGAGAATCCCTCCCCGGAAGCGCGCGCGTGCTGCGTTCCGGGGTCCGGGAGAGTCCAGGCGGGGGCCCTGCGATGGGGTGCTGCTGGATATGCTGGCAGCCCCACTTCCGCTCTCCAAGGAGATCGCCATGCGCATCCTGACGTCGGTTCTGCTCGCCTCCGCCCTCGCCGCCCAGACCAGCAGCAACAAGTTCGAGATCTACCCGGAGGCCACCGGGTCCTCGACCTCCTATGTGGACCGGATGAATCTCGGAGGGAGCGCTGGCGAGATGTTCCAGGAAGTGCCGGCCAAGATGTTCCGGGGCGTCGGCGACGCGGGGAGCAGCTGCACAGTGACGGGGTTCCAGATGTCGACGGCCGACGAGAACGGCGCCACTCCGGAGACCTTCACGATCCTGATCCGCAGCGAGGCAGCTGGCGGCGGTCCCGACCCCTCGAGTGCCGGCATCATCATGCAGACGGCTCCACAGACGCTGCCCATCGGCACCGGCCGGGTTGGGTACCTCGTCACCTTCACCTTCGCAACGCCCGTGACGCTGCCCTGCGAGAAGGGTTGGTTCGTCGGCATCTCGGTCGCAGCCGCGAACTGGACCACCGACGGGCAGTCGCTCTACATGGCGTTCTATCCGGGCTTCTTCAATCCGGTGACAGGCGACAACCCGCGCTCGGGCGCGCCGAACCACGCGTGGTGGGTGATGTCGGGAAGCGCCGGCTTGTCGCGCTACCCGGCCACCGTGCGGGTCGGCGTGTTCACCGACTCGGCCGTGCTGAACCTCGGCGGCATCGACCCGAACAGCTCGCGCCTGCCGCCCGGGCAGTCGAACTATGGCGCTGGCGGCATGTACCCCGACGTGAGTGGCAATCCGCGCAAGGACGGCCTCGATGCCCGCGTGCGGGATGCCATGAATGCGAACGGCACGGCGGTGCTCTTCCTCGCCAACGGCTACTGGCTGGCTCCCGGTGGGCTGCCGATCGGCGGTGTCTCGGGCCGTCTGTGGCTCGATCTCTCGTCGATGCTCTCGATCGGGAGCGCGGCGTTCTCCGGCAACATCGCCACGGTGGCTCTGGTTCCGGCAGGGGTTCTGCCGCCGGTGCTCTCGGGCTACTCGGCGCACTTCCAGGCCTTGACCGTCGACTCGAACTTCACGACGTTCCGCCTCTCGAATGCTGCTGTCGTGAATTTCTGAGCGCTTCGCTAGCATCCGCGCGCCCATGGAACGCTCACCGGTCCTCGCTTCGGGATCTGGCGCGCCGCTCGCTCTGCGCTGGATCACCAACCCAGGCTATGACCTGCTCTGGTACATCGCTCCGGCGCTGGTTTCGTATCTGCTGCTCTACCTGAACCTCGGACTCGGGATCGACTACGCAATCCTCTGGTGGGTGTGGACGCTGGGTTTCGATGGTCCGCACGTGTTCGGGACCATCAACCGGACCTACCTGGATCGCGAGGAATGGCGCACGCGTGGACCCTTGCTGCGGCGGGCCTTGCTGTGGTTCCTGCCTGGCCCGCTGCTCGTGTTCGCTTCGGCGATGGGGGGCACGAAGCTGCCGTACTTCGGCTTCCTGCTGTTCGCGAACCTCTGGGCCTACTGGCACGTGGTCCGCCAGCACTATGGATTCCTGACGCTCTACCAGAAGAAGAACGGCGAGCCGGCGGGCTTGCAGAACCGGGTCGACTACTGGGCCTTCTACCTGCTGATGTGCCTGCCGTTCGCCGCGTTCCTGATCCAGAACGAGATGGCGCGCCAACTGCTGCACGAACTCGGCCTGCCGCTGCAGCCGAGCACCTTCGAGGCCCAGCTGCTGCGCGGGATCACGACGGTCGTGATCGGCGCCGCCGTGGTCTACCTGGGCAAGGAGCTCTGGCGCGTGCGCCAGGGCCAGACCCTGAACGGGCCGAAGAACCTGTTCCTCTTCGCCTGCGTGCCGCTGCACCTCTTCCTCTGCCTGCATCCGGTCGTCGCGACGAAACTGCACCCGCTGCTCTTCACGGTGCTCGTCACGCTCTACCACAACTTCCAGTACACCGGCATCGTCTGGTTCTACAACGTGAACCGCTACCACCGGGCGGAGAGCGCGGCCCGCTTCGGCGCCGCGGCGCGCGTCGCCCGGACCTTTGCGCTCTACTACGCATTCGGCGTCGGGTTCACACTCCTGCTGCGCTACACGCACTGGTTCTGCACGGGCAACTCGACCGGACCCTTCATGCCCGGTCCGAACGTGATCTCGCAGACATCGATCGGCTCGCTCTTCAGCGTGACCGAACTCGCGATCGCGTTCTGGTGGGGGTTCGCGTTCAACCACTACTGGCTCGACCAGAAGATCTGGCGCGTCAGCAAGGACACCCGCCTGAACCAGGATCTGAAGCTGGCGTGAGCACGCGGCCGGTCGACTTCCTGCTGCGGCCATTCCAGCGCTTCGCGAGCCTCGCCTCGGCCGGGGGGATCGTGCTGCTCTTCGCCGCGGGCGTGGCCCTGGTCTGGGCCAACTCGCCTTGGCGGGACCAATATTTCGCGATCGCGCACGCCCACCTCGGCATGCGCATCGAGGGCGTCGAGCTCCAGAAATCGCTGGGCCACTGGATCAACGACGGCCTGATGGCCGTGTTCTTCC
>CAZSKV010000838.1:0-10458 GCA_964607495.1 uncultured candidatus Brocadiaceae bacterium | reverse complement strand
CGCCAGGCGCGCGATCTTGCCCGTGTAGGTCTGGGTGTCCCCTTCGAGCGTCAAGGTGACCGGCTGGCCGAGACGGATGCCGAGCGCGGCGCGCTCGGGCACCATCAGCCGCAAGCGCAACGGGTCGGTCTTGACCAGCGTGAGCACCGAGACCCCAGCGCTCACGAACTGGCCGGGCGAGAGATGCCGTTCGCGCACGGCGCCGGTGAACGGCGCGACGAGCGTGGTGTCAGCCAGCTGCTTGCGCGCCATCGCGAGTTCGACGCGCCGCTGCGCGAGCTGCGCCTGCCGCTGCCGGACGTCCTCGAGCGCGTCCTGATAGCGCGCCTCGGCGACCCGGAACGCCGCCTCGGCGGTGTCCAGCTCCGAGCCCGGCTTCAGGTTCTGGGTGACGAGCTCGGCGACGCGCGCGCGCATCGCCTTGGTCTCCTCGCGCACGGCGCGTGCCTGCGCGACCACCGCGGCCTTCTCGAACTCGATCTGCTCGCTCTCGCCTTCGAGCGGCAACCCGAGCCGCGCCCGGGCCTGCTGCATCGCGGCCTGCGCCTGCTGCACCTTGAGCTCGTAGTCGGTCGCCGCGAGCCGGGCGACGACCGCGCCCTTCTCGACCCGTGAGCCGAGGTCGACGAGGACCTCCGACGTGCGTCCAGGCACCTCGAAGCCGATCTCGGCCTGCTCGTCGGCCGCCAGGGCCCCCGAGACCTGCACGTGGCGCGGCAGCGCGAGCAGTTCGGCGCGCGCGGTCTTCACCTTGCGCGGCTCGAGCTCGCGCGTACGCGAGTCGGCGGTGGTCGGCTTGCCGCAAGCCGCGAGCAACAGGCAGGTCGTCAGGGTGAGCCGGGAGCGCATCGCGCGGGGATGCTACCCTGCGCCCATCCCTCACTCCCAATCGACGAAACGGGGCGCGGTGCGCTTGGGTGCCAGCAGGATCACGGCCCGCCTCCCGTCCGTGTGGTACGGATCGCCGGTCAGGTTCCGGCGCGGGTCCGCCCGGTCGCAGGCGCCCACGCCGCCGAGGTAGGCCGCGGCCTCGATCCGCCCCGCCTCGAGCAGGTCCTCGACCACGTAGTCGCGCGACTCGTCGATGTCCGGGTCGATCCTGTGGGTCGAGAGGTTCCAGGTCCTGGTCGTGAAGCGCACGCCGATGTCGCGGCTGACCTGGCCCACCCAGACCGGGAGGCCGCGGAAGCGCAACGGCGAGAGCCACAGGCGCAGGTGCAGGCGCTCGTGGATCGAGCGCCGCGTGCGTTGCAGCGCGAGATCCTGGCTGCGGCCGAAGAGGAAGAGCGGGCTGACCGGCGAGTAGCGGTATTGCGAACCGAGCAGGAACGCGCGCAGCGTCTTCCAGCACGAGGCAGGAGTGATCGTCTCGGTCTCGTCCCAGCGCCCGGCGAAGGCCGAGAGGATGCCATCGTAGGTGCCGCCCACGACGAGGTTCACGGGATCGCCCGTGCCGGTGCCCTTGCGGTTCGTCGTGGTGGCTGGCATCGCGACGAGCTGCTGCACGAGCTGCTTGCGGTCGCACTCGACGGCCTGCTGGCTCGCGGTCAGGGCGTCGAGATCCCGCCGATGATGGTCGGCGGCGAATCCGGGCACCGCGATCGAGAACACGAACTCGACGTCGTGTGCGGGTTCGTCCTCGCTGCCGCTGCCCAGCAGGCGCACGTGCACTTCCTTCGTGCCGAAGTCCACGGGCGTGAACACGAACCCCTCCTCGCTCGCGCCCGGCCGGATCGGCCGCAGCCGGAACCCGTGCCGCTGGAAGCACTCGTCCATGCGCCGGTTCGCCTGCGCCGCCGTGACCAGCTTCAGCGGCACGAGGGCGAGCAGGGGCAGGAACGCCCAACCGACGGCGCCGAACGCCGTCAGGCGCTTGGTGAACGAGAAGTGGCATGCGGCCGCCGCTTCGAGCGGCGTGTAGTAGCTCGGGTCGAGGCTGACGACGTGCAGGCGCAGCGACTCCGCCGCGCGGTTCTCGATCCGCAGGTAGACCGGCTGCACGCCGCGCCCGGCGAGGTCCACGCCGAAGCGGCGCCGGCTCTCCTTGGCGTCGAGGACGCCGAGCGTCACGCGCGCGAGGGGGCCTTCCTTGACCTCGGCCCGGGCCACGAACTCGGTGAAGCCGGAGTCGGGCGCGTAGGGCGTCGTCAGCAGCTGACGCAGGAGCGCGGACCAGGTCATCGCAAAGGGCCCGTGGATCGCGCCTCAGCGCCAGCGGTACTCGTAGCGCCAGCCGCCTCCGCCCATGTTGTTGATGATCGTCATGCTGGTCTCGTGCTGCATGCGCATGATGTTCGACATGGTCTGGAAGTACATGTTGTTGGCCTGCATGCGTGCTTGCAGGTCGAGCAGGGACTGCGCCGATGCCGCGGCGAGCTGCTTGCCGAGTTCCACGACGCCGGGCACGGTCTTCCACTGCGCGACGAGCTGCGACTTCTCCGCTTCGGGCATGTCGGCCCAGCCGACGCGCATCGCGGCCGCGAACACCGGCATCTGCTGCAGGCCAACCCGGAACTCCTGCGGCAGGTCCGGATAGCGCGTGCGCAGCAACTCGGTCCACTTCGCGAGCAGCGCCTTGTCGGGTGAGCGCATGCTCTGGCCCGCGACCGCACAAGCCATCAGGAAGTAGGCCTCGGCGGTCGCGTCGCAGACCTGCTGGGTCAGTGGCGGCGTCCCCGGCACGAGGGGCTGGTGCGCGGCGTCCCAGACGCCGACGAGCATCTGCTCGACGGGGTCCTTGCTCTTGCGCCATTCCGCGAGCGCCTTGTCGCGCACGATCACGCGTAGCGCGCGCTTCTCGTCATCGGTCCTGGCCGCGAGTTCGTCGACGCCGTCGATCAGCTCCTGGGTGCCGTCGATGGTCTCGCGGTCGTTCTTCTGCCACGCGGCGACCATCGCCTCGCGGATCGTGGTGCGCTGCATCGCGGTCATCGGCACCTCGAGCAGCCATTCGACGAAGCTGATCGTGCGGTCATAGGCGAACTCGGTCAGCGGCGGCGTGCCCTCGGCGATCACCGTGGCCGAGGCGAAGCGCATGTCGTTCAGCAGCTTGTCGAGCGTCTTCTGCTGCGCGTTGTAGAGCGCCGGCGAGTTGGTGTTGATGACGATCGTCTCGACCCTGCCGCCGGTCCGGTAGCACCAGATCAGGAAGTGACTGTAGGTGCCCGGCGCATTCGGATGGATCGCCGACGCACCGGCGTAGCAGACCCGCTCGGCGTTCTTGGGCCGCTTCGTCGTGCGCGCCGTGTCGACCAGGAACTCCGTCGGATTGTTCTTCTCGACGTCCTTCAGCAGGCGATCGACATGGTCCTCGACCTTGCCGGCCAGCTTGACCCCGGGCAGCAGGCGGAGCTCGAGCCATTTCTCGGCTTCGTCACGGCGCAGCCGCGAGATGCCGTCCTGGCCACGCGTGAGCTGGTAGCCCTCGGGCACGCGGAACGTGATGTTCCCGTGCGTCTGGGTCTGGGCGGCCGCGGTGCCTGCGAGCGCGAGCAGGATCGCTGCGGCGCGGATCATGGCTTGCGCGTGCGCAGGGCCTTCTCGATCGCCGCGATGTCCTCGGCCGTGAGCCGCCTGGCGACCGCCTTCAGCATCGCGAGGAAGTGGTCGATCTCGTGCGGCTCGTAGGGGCAGCCGATGTTGCCCTTCGGACCGTCGGAGGTCTGCAGGATGCGGCCGTCGCCGGCCATGAACGCGAACCAGGGGATGCCGCCGCCTTTGCCCTCGCGGATGCGCTTCTCGACCACCTTGCCGTCCTGCATGCGATCGATGTCGATCCCGACGAGCACGAAGTCCTTCTCGATCAGTGGCGCGATCTCCTTGCGCCCGAGGAACTCCTCGAGCTTGTGGCACCATCCTCACCACGGCGCGTCGAAGTGCAGGAACAGCAGTTTCTCCGCCTTCTTTGCCCGCTCGAGACCCGCGGCAAGCACGGCTTCGGCCGCGAGCGGCGCGGCCTTGTGTTCTTGCAGCAGCTTCGCGACTGCCGCTGCGTCCACGGCGGCATCCGCCGGCGGTACGAACCGTGCGAGCTCCTTGCCATCCGCGCCGAGGATCGTCAGGTGCGGCAGCTTGTCGTTGGCGACGCCGTACATGGTGCCGAGGGTGACGTTCTCTGCCGGCACGAACACCGGCACATACTCCCAGTGGTTCAGGAGCCGCGCGAACGCACTGCCGGCAAAGGCCTTCTGCAACTGGCCGCAGCGCGGGTCCTCTTCCTTGCCGAAGACCAGCAGCACGCGCTGGTTCTTGGCCGTGGCCTTTGCCAGGGCCGTGCGAAGGAGGGCCGCGTGGTCGGCGGCCGGGTCGAAGAGGCGCTTGGGTGCGGGCACCTTGCCGGGGTCCTGGCCCGGGAGCGCCAGCATCGTGAGAGCCGCCAGGGAGAGGGGGGTGGTCCAACCGGGCGCAGCACGCATGCCCGGATCCGAGCGGGTCCCGTGCCCGGCGTCCAGGCCCGTGAGTTCAGGCTTTCCGCGGCCGGATCCCCTGGCTACAAACCCGCCCTGGCCCGGGAGGTGGCGGCACCGGTGCT
Organism: uncultured candidatus Brocadiaceae bacterium; assembly: GCA_964607495.1. Classification (GTDB taxonomy): domain Bacteria; phylum Planctomycetota; class UBA1135; order UBA1135; family UBA2386; genus CAZSKV01. Next base: position 5,927 of record CAZSKV010000838.1, on the reverse strand, counting down.
GCGGCCTTCCTTGCCGTCACTGTCACTATCGGAGGATTCATGTCAGCGAGTGCTCGCCGCGCGGCCGTCCAGGCCATTGGCGCCAAGCGTCCGGTCGCCACCGAGGGTTGTTACCGCGAGGAGACGATCCAGAAGATCTTCGGCACGAATGTGTTCGGGGACGACGAGATGCGCTCGCGTCTGCCGGACAACGCCTACCAGGCCTTGAAGTCGTGCATGGAGCGTGGGACCGAGCTCGACCTCGCGCTCGCCGACCTCGTGGCGAACGCGATGAAGGAGTGGGCGTTGTCGCGGGGTGCGTCGCACTTCACGCACTGGTTCCTGCCCATGACCGGACTCACGGCCGAGAAGCACGACTCGTTCCTGAGCCTGGTCGACGGCCGCATGATCTGCGAGTTCTCCGGCAAGCAGCTGATCAAGGGCGAACCGGACGCGTCCTCGTTCCCGTCCGGCGGTCTGCGCGCGACCTTCGAGGCCCGCGGCTACACGGCCTGGGATCCGACCTCGCCGGCGTTCATCCGCGAGACCGAGAACGGGGCCACGCTCTGCATCCCGACCGCGTTCTGTTCGTGGACCGGCGAGGCGCTCGACAAGAAGACGCCGCTCCTGCGCTCCGCCGAGGCGCTGTCGAAGCAGGCCGTCAGGTTGCTCAAGGTGCTCGGCGACACGAGCGTGCAGTACGTCTATCCCACGGTCGGCGGCGAGCAGGAGTACTTCCTGGTCGACCGTGACTTCTTCCTCCTGCGGCCGGATCTGATCTCGACGGGGCGGACCCTGATCGGTGCGCGGCCGCCGAAGGGACAGGAGCTCGAGGATCACTACTTCGGCGCGATCAGCCAGCGTGTGATCGCCTACATGCAGGAGTGCGAGCGCGAGCTCTGGAAGCTCGGCGTCCCGGTCAGGACCCGGCACAACGAGGTCGCACCCTCCCAGTTCGAGCTCGCGCCCGTGTTCGAGCGCACCACGATCGCGACCGATCACAACATGCTGACGATGGAAGTGCTGCGCCAGGTCGCGCTGCGGCACGGCTTCGTCTGCCTGCTGCACGAGAAGCCCTATGCCGGGATCAACGGTTCGGGCAAGCACAACAACTGGTCGATGGCGACCAACCACGGCGAGAACCTGCTCGACCCCGGCAAGACGCCGGGCCAGAACATGCGGTTCATCGTGTTCCTGACCGCCGTGCTGCGCGCGGTGGATCTGCACGCCGACCTGCTGCGGGTCTCGGTAGCGCACGCGGGCAACGACCATCGCCTGGGCGCCAACGAGGCGCCGCCGGCGATCATCTCGGCGTATCTCGGCGAGCAGCTGGCCGACGTCGTGAACAGCCTGATCGCAGGCACGAGCAAGGGCGACGCGCCGCGGGCTTCGACGATGAAGCTCGGCGTGACGACCCTGCCGCCGCTGCCGCGCGATGCGACCGACCGCAACCGCACCTCCCCGTTCGCGTTCACCGGCAACAAGTTCGAGTTCCGCGCGGTCGGTTCGTCGCAGTCGATTGCGACCCCCAACATCGTGCTGAACACGATCGCTGCCGACTCGCTGGCCTTCCTGGCCGACGAGATCGAGAAGCGCGCCAAGGGCGTCGGCCTCGAGGTCGCGGTGCAGCAGACCGTGCAGGAGACGCTGAAGAAGCACGCGCGCGTGATCTTCAACGGCAACGGCTACTCCCAGGAGTGGCAGCAGGAGGCCGAGCGCCGTGGCCTGCTGAACCTGCGCAACACGGTGGATGCGATCGCGCACTGGTCGACCGAGAAGAACCGTGCGCTCTTCGAGGCCTTCTGCGTGCTGACGCGGAAGGAAGTCGAGTCCCGCGGGCACATCATGGAGGAGGCCTACTGCAAGGCGATCGCGATCGAGGCCCAGTCGATGCTCGGGCTGGCGAGCACGCATGTGCTGCCAGCGGCGTTCTCGTACCAGCAGCGCGTCGCGGCCTCGGTCTCCGCCGTGCGCAACGCGCAGAGCACCGCCGACGTCCGCCCGCAGGAGAAGCTGCTGCAGACGCTCGCGGGCCGGATCGGGGCGCTGATCGGCGCGATCGAGACGCTGCAGGACGCATTCGAGAAGGCCGAGAAGGAGCACGCGCCCTTCTATCGCGATCGCGTCGTGCCGGCGCTGGCCAAGGTCCGCGAGGGCTGCGACCAGCTCGAGGTGCTCGTCGACGACGACCTGTGGCCGCTGCCGAAGTACCGCGAGATGCTCTTCATCCACTGAGCGGCCTCCACCCGGTCGCCCCGTGGACCCCGCAAGGACGCGAATCCGGTTGCGTGCGCTGGGCGCGTTGCGGCTGCCGAAGCGGCGCGACGAACGGCTCGCGCTCGGGATGCTCGCGCTCTGCGTGTTGGGCGCCGGCCTGGTCCTGTTCGACGAGGGGCAGGCCTACGGCCAGGGGCCAGAGTCCGGGTTCGGCAGCTCGGTGGTGGCGCTCGGGCCGCTCTTTGCACAGGGCGCACGGGCGCCTGGCTCGCCGCTGACCCTGCGCGAGATCTACCAGCACGCGCGCGTGGTCTGGCGCGACGCGGCCCGTGGCGCGGGAGCGCGCCTCGCGCGGCGCGATGAGCTGCACGCCGCCCTGGTCACGGCCGCCGGGCGCTGCCAGCGCGTCGATCTGCTCGAGCTGCGCCGGATCGTCGCGATCGAATCGGGCGCGAACCTCTCGGTCGGCGTGAACCGCTCGGGCTATGCCGGACTCTTCCAGATGGGGCCGGCGGCCTGCGCGGACGTGGGCACCACCTGGGAGGAGGTCAAGAACGACTGGCGCAAGAACGTCGAGTACGGGGCCCGCTTCGTCGAGCTCGTCCACCAGCGTCTCGGGGATGCGATCGCGAGAAGGCCGGCGCTGCGCGGCGTCGAGATCGACTCCTTCGTGCTCTACCTCGGGCACCAGCAGGGCGTGCAGGGCGCGGTCGCGCTGCTCGAGCAGGTCCGGCAGGGCGGCAGGGCGCCAGTCAGTCCGAACCAGCGCAACAACCTGTTGCCGCTGTTGCGGGTCCTCGGCGAGCACGTGCCGACCGAGCTCGAGTACTTCGTCTACGTGCTCGGCGCGTTCGACGAGGTCGCCGCGGCCGTGCGCTGATCAGTACTTCAGCGCGAGCTCGATCGCGTCGAGCTTGTAGCGCGAGATCAGGCCGTACCACTCGCGCACGGTCAGCTTGCGCGTGCGCGAGATCGCACGGCGCTTGCGCAGCATCCGCGGCAGGCGCCAGAGCGCCGACACGTAGGCGCGCACGAGCAGCACGAGCAACTGCGGATAGGAGTACTCCTTCACGAACTCGCCGCTGAGGCCCTGGTGCGTGTAGGCGGCGTAGGCCTGCATCAGGTAGCGGTTGGCGGTGAAGAAAGGGCTCACGAAGAGGATGAAGCGCGGCACGCACTTGGCCGCGACCCAGATCCGGTTGCGCTCGACGTGGTAGGCCTTGAACTTCGAGTAGTTCCCGGCCGAGGCCGACTTGCGATGGCGCACGCGCGACGTCGGCACGTAGAGGCAGTGGTAGCCGAGCATCTGTGCGCGCAGGCCGAGATCGATGTCCTCGAGGTAGCAGAAGAAGTCCTCGTCGAAGCCGCCGAGTTCGCGCAGCATCGAGGTGCGGAACAAACCGGCGCAGCCGTGCGGACACAGCACGCGTTCCTTGCGGTCGTACTGGCCGAGGTCCTTCTCCTCCCACCCGCGCGGGCGCGAGACGCCGTCCGGGTAGAGCAGCAGGCCGACCGAATCGATGATGTTCGGCTCCTGGTGGCGCACGATCCGGCAGGCCAGCATGCCGAGATCCGGCTCGCCGGCGGTGGCCGCGACCAGCTCGGCGACTGCCGCGGGGTCGGCGATTGCGTCGTTGTTGAGCAGGAACACCCATTCGCCGCGCGCGATCGCGAACGCCTGGTTGTTGGCGTGCGCGAAGCCCGTGTTCTGGTCGTTGCGCAGGTAGACGAGGCGATCCCCGTGCCGCGTGGCAGCGGCGCGGGCCGCCCCGTCGCCCGAGCCGTTGTCGACGAGGATGACCTCGAGCGCCCCATGCGTCTGTGCGAACAGCGACGCGAGGGCGTCCTCGAGCATGGCGCCGCCGTTCCAGTCGACGACGACCGCGGTCACGAGGGGGAGTTGTGGCGACTGGTCCACGGCAGGGGCGCGGCATGCGAGACCATCCGTAGGCGGCTTGCAAGCAGGGGCAGCGACCTGCACCTTGCGGGGATCTTGAACGCCTCCGCCGTGAATCCATGGCATCGTCGGCTCGTCGACGCCTTGCCGGCCTGGCTCCAGCGCGCGGTGCTGCGCTTCGAGACGGCGGTCGACGATGCGGTCAGCGCCTTCGCGGCCGGAGTGCCGGCCGGGTCACGTGTGCTCGACGCCGGCGCGGGCGAGGGGCGGCACGCGGGGCGGTTCGCGCACTGCCGTCATGTGGCGACCGACCTCGGCGTGGGCGACGCGGCCTGGGACTACTCGCACCTGGATGCCCTGGCCGATCTCGTCGCGCAGCCGTTCGCCGACGGCACGTTCTCTGCTGCATTGTGCATCGTCGTGTTGGAACACGTGCGCGATCCGCAGCTCGTCGTGCACGAACTCGGACGAGTGCTCGCTCCGGGCGGGCGGATCCTGATCGCCGTGCCGCAGGAGTGGGAGCGGCACCAGGAGCCGCACGACTACTTCCGGTTCACCTCGCACGGAGTCCGCACGCTGCTCGACCGTGCGGGCGTCGACAGCGTGTCGATCGTGCCGGTCGGCGGGCTGTTCACGCTGCTCGGCCGGCGCGTGCTCTTCGCGGTCCTGTTGTGCCAGGGTGGGTGGCGTTGGTTGTTCTTCCCGTGGTTCGCGCTGGTGTGTGGGCCGCTCGGCGTCGCGCTGCCCTGGCTCGACTGGCTCGACCGGGACAAGGCGCACACGCTCGGCTACATCGTGCACGGCCGGCGTCGCGGAGGCAGCGCATGAAGTGCCCGCACTGTGGTCACGGCGCCAGCAACCAGACCTGGACGCTGCCGGATCGGCTGTTCCGGACCACTGACGAGCGCTTCGACGTGCATCGCTGCGCCGGCTGCGGGATCCGCTTCCTGTGGCCGGTGCCGCCCTTCGAGCAGCTCGCGCGCTACTACCCTCAGGGCTATTGGACCGGCGAGCGCGACCGCGCGACCGAGGGCTATCGGCGCTTCATGCTGCGCGATCATGCGCGCTTCGTGCGTGGGATCGCGGCCCGGCAGCGTGCGAGCGGCGTGCAGCCCCGGCTGCTCGACATCGGTTGTGGCGACGGATCGGTCCTCGATGCGATCGGCATCGAGCGCAGCATCGGGCTCGACGACTCGCTCGGTGCCCTCGGCGCGTTGCGCGCGCGCGGCTTCGCGGGAGTGCGCGCCTCGGTGCTGCAGCTGCCGTTCGCGCCGGCCACGTTCTCGATCGTGTCGATGTTCCATTTCCTCGAGCACGTGTCGCCGGCCGAGCCGTTCTTGCGCTCCGCGCAGCGCGTGCTCGCGCCGGGCGGTTCGCTCGTCGTGCAGGTGCCGAACATGCGCTCGATCCAGGCGATGCTTCTCGGAAGGCACTGGGCCGGCTACGACGTGCCGCGCCACCTCGTCGACTACACGCCCTGCCATCTCTGCGAGGCGGTCGAACGCGCCGGCTTCGACGTGGTCCAGATCACGCAGAAGTCGATCCGCGACAACCCCACGACGCTCGTCAACAGCCTGTTCCCCTCGCTCTATCCACCGGCCCGCGCCCGGCGCTCGCGGTTGAGCGACCTGACCTACCTCGCGCTCGTGGGCCTGGCGCTGCCCTTCACGCTGCTCGAGACCCTGCTCGGCATGGCCGCGACCGTCATGGTCGAAGCCCGACCCAGGCAATCATCCTCGTAGAAAAGTACGCGGTACTATTTCACCAAGCGGACGAGGTTCGCGAACTCGTGCAGGCGCTCGGGTTGCCAGCGCCAGATAACCGTGCCGTGCGC
>CAZSKV010000837.1:0-12165 GCA_964607495.1 uncultured candidatus Brocadiaceae bacterium | reverse complement strand
CCCGCGCCGCACGCCGGCGGGACCGGCGCGGAGCATCGACAAGGATGATCGGGGCGGTCTGCGCAGCCTTGGTCGTGGCGACGCTGCTGCTCGATTTCCTGGTTCCGACTCCGGTCCCGCGCGCGGAGACGACGCCGCCCCTGCGTCCGTTGCGTGGCGCCCTCGACTTCGTCCGGAGGGAGACGGCCCGCGGCGACGTGGCGTTCACCGGCACCTTGCTCGGGCACGCATTCGCGATCGGCACGCCGCGGCGCGCGATCCGCGTGCCGCTCGACGGGATGGTGGACGTGCCGTACTTCGTGCGCGCACGCACCTGGCGCGCGGACGGGTTGCCACGCCCGCTGACGCCAGATGCCAGGATGCAGGATCGCTTCGCCGACCCGGCTGCCTGGCTGACCGCCCTGCAGCGCGAGGGGATCGGGCTCCTGGTGATCGCGCGGCTGCACGACCAGGCCCTGCTCGGCTCCCGCCACGATCCCCAGGGGTTCCCCGAGGAACTCGCCTACGCGCGCGCAGCCGCTCCGGCACTCACGGAGATCTACCGCGATCCCGAGAGCGTGGTGTTCGCCGTGCATCGCGACCGGCAGCCGGCAGCACCACTGCCACCCTCACGCGAACGACGCGAGCCCGAGGCACTCTCGCTGTGGCACGAGCCGGCGCAGCTCGCGCAGTGGTATCCCCTCGCCGCGCAGGAGTTGCAGAAGCCCGAGTACGCGCGGGTCGTGGACCGTGCAGCAGGCCGCTGACGCGGGCAGGACGCGTGCACGCAGGATGCCCGTGCCAGAAAGAGCGCGGCGGGCCGGACGTTGCCTGGAGCACCATGATCCTCGATCGCGCTGTGGTTCTCTCTCTGCTCGCGGGCGGACTCGTCGCGCAGGTCCCGAGCCACGTCTCGCCGACCTATGCGACCGTCACGTTGGGGAAGTCGCACAACACGTTCCCGTTCGCCGAGCGGCCGAATCTCTACCAGCAGATCCACGACGCCGCGTCGATCACCGGTCCCGCGCCCGCGACCTTCCAGAAGCTGCGACTGCGCATGGCCTATGGGCACCTGAACGAGAATGGAGCCACGGTCGACACCGAGTTCCATCTCGGCGAGTGTCCGACACCGGCGGCCATGGCCAGTGACACGTTTGCGCTGAACATCGTGCCCGGGACGGAGACGAACGTGTTCGTGCGCAAGCCGGTGGCGTTGCCGAAGCTCGCGACCTACGACTGGGCGATCGCGCCGTTCCCGTTCGACGCGCCATGGGTCTGGCAGGGCCGGCACGTCGAGTGGCGCACGATCGTGCACGGGAACAGCAACGGCAACAACCCGATCGCCTACGGGATGGACGCGTGGACCGAGGCGACGGCCGCGCAGTTGCTCTACGACTCCGGCTGCAAGGGGCCGGGCGCGCAGTGGGATGCGGCGCTGCTCCCGGTCCTGCTCTCGCCCGGCAGCAACGAGGTGTTCCGGATCGAGTCCAAGGTCGCAGCGCTGCAACCCGCGGTACTGAACTTCGGCACGAGCAGGAACCAGTGGGGCAACCTGATGCTGCCCTTCGATCTCGGACCGCTCGGCGCCCCGACCTGCTACATCCGCGCGGAAGGACTCGCCAGCCTCAACAGCTCGACCGACGCGACCGGGGTCGCGCCCTTCGCGATCCACGTGCCCAACCAACTCGAGCTGCAGGGCGGTACCTTCTTCATGCAGGGTCTCGTGTTGAACGCCGGCGCGAACCCGCTCGGTCTCTACACGACCCAGGGCGTGCAGTCGACGATCGGCATCCGGCCGATCGGCCTCGCGCGGATCTGGACGACGACGATGCCGCCACCGCCGCAGGGGACCAAGCAGAACGGCGCCGGGCTGGCGGTCGCGTTCAACTGAGCGGCCGGCGGCGCGGCGCTCCCGCAGCCTGAGGGACGCTGATCCCGCACGCATCCCCACTCGTGCGTAGGAAGCGCCGTGAACCAGGCCCCCGTGTCCCCCGATCCCCAAGCACCCCCGCTCCGCCCGGCCCCGGTGGCCGGCGAGGAGCGCATCGCCTCGGTCGACGTCGTGCGCGGGCTCGCCGTGCTCGGCATCCTGGTGATGAACATCGTCGAGTTCGCGCAGCCCTTCGAAGCCTACGACAACCCTGCCTATGCCGGAGGCAGCTCGGGCCTGAGCCTATGGACCTGGTTCGTGCAGGCGGTGGCCTTCGACGGGAAGATGCGGGCGCTCTTCTCGATGCTCTTCGGCGCCGGCCTCGTGTTGATCGACGAGCGCATGCAGCGCAAGGCCCAGGGCGAGCGCGCCGCCGACTACCTGCTGCGCCGCTGCCTCTGGCTGGTGCCATTCGGGGTCGTGCACCGCTTCGTGCTGCAGTGGAGCGGCGACATCCTCTACCAGTACGGGTTGCTCGGCGCCCTGGCGGTCGCGTTCCGCCGCCTGCAGGCACGCACCCTGATCCTGCTCGGCGCGGCCACGCTCGCGATCCTGGTGCCGATCGGCCTCTTCGGCTACGCGAAGAACTCGCGCCTCCGCGCGCAGGCTGCCGAGGCCGTCCGGCTCGAGCAGGCCGGCGAGAAACCGGGCGAAGAGCTCGCGGCCGCGCGCAAGCGCTGGGAGACCCGCCTCGCTTCGATCCCACCCAAGCCGGAGACGGTCGCGAAGGAGGTCGCGGCGATGCGCGGCGGCTACACGGCGGTGTTCGCCCATCGCTGGGACTACCACCACACCTTCCAGTCGGCCTATCTCTACTACTACTTCGTGTGGGACGTGCTCGGGATGATGTTCCTCGGCATGGGGCTGATGAAGCTCGGCTTCTTCGCGGGGCGGGCGCCGCTGCGCGTCCACCTGGCGTTGCTCGGTGCCGGCTTCCTCGCCGCCGCCGCGGTGACCTGGTGGGCGCGCACCTGGTGGCAGACCGGTTTCTCGCCCGCCGCGATCGGCCTGTCGGCGATCCGGCAGTCGACCTACTCGTTCTCGCGCGCGCTCATCGCCCTGGCCTGGGCCTCGGCCCTGCTCCTCGTCGTGCGCGCCGGCGTCCTGCGCTGGCTGACGCTCGCGCTGCGCGCGGTCGGCCAGATGGCCTTCAGCAACTACGTGTTGCAGACGATCTGCTGCACGCTGCTCTTCTTCGGCTACGGGCTCGGCTGGTACGGCCGGCTGTCCCGCGCGCAGCTGATGGGCGTCGTGCTCGGGGTGTCGCTGCTGCAGATCGGCGTCAGCCTCGTCTGGTTGCGGCACTACCGCTTCGGCCCGCTCGAATGGGCCTGGCGCTCGCTGACCTACTGGCAGCGGCAGCCGATGCGCCAGGCGGCCATCTAGCCCGGACGCTTCCTAACCCGGTCGCTGCTTCGCGCCGCTCCTCGCTGCTCCCGGCAGTGCCAGCAGGCGCTGGCACTCGCGCAGCAGCCACTCGACGCGCGTGAACGGCTGGAAGGAGATGTCCTGCCAGCGCACGAGGCCGTCGCCGTCGACGAGGAACGTGCCGTGCAGCGGCATCCGCTCGAAGTCGTCGTAGCAGCGCCAGGCCTTGAACGCGCCGAGCTCCGGATCGGCGAGCAGCGGGAACGCGAAGCGCTCCGCGGCGGGCAGGGCCGCCAGGGACTCCGCGGCCTTGGCCGCCGTGTCGGTGCCGATCGCGACGATGTCGATCCCGGCGGCGGCGAAGGCCTTCGCCTTGGGCGCGAACGCCTGCAACTGCTCCACGCAGTGCAGGCAGCCGAAGCCGAGGTAGAACACGACGAGCGTCGCGCGGCCGGGCGTGGTCCCGAGGCCGCGGCGGCCACCCTCGGTGGTCTGCAGGTCCAAAGCGGGTGCGGCCGCCGGATGCCAGTGCCGCGGCCCGAGCGCAGCGAGGGGCGGCCGCGGACCGAAGTCGGCGGGGAAGCCGGCGGCAGCGGCCGGGCTGGCGCCGGTGCCCGGGCCCAGCCTCCTGACGAGCGGGCTGTCGTCCGGCGTCATCTGCGCGAGCTCAGTGCCTCGCTTCTGCAGCCGCTCCGCGAACTCCGGCTTGGCGGCGGCCCGGTAGGCGAGCACGAGCCGTGCAAGCGTCGGCAGGCGGCGCGGCTGCTTCTCCACCTCCGGCTCGAGCACGGCGATCGCCTTCTCGGCCTGCCCTGCCGCGAGGTAGGCGTCGGCGAGCAGCGGTTTCGCGAAGCCCTCGATGGCCGCGAACTCGGCGACGGCACCCTTCGCATCGCCCTTCGCGAGCATGCGCTCGGCCCGCAGTTCGCGCTGCAGGTCCTGGACCGCGCGCACGACATCGGTGCTGCGCTTGCGCGCCTCGTCGAGCGCCTTGTCGATCTGCTTGCGGTCGGCCTTCTCAGCCAGCGCCTGGTCCTCGGCCTGGTCGAGCGCCCGGGCGCGTTCGGCCCGGGCCCTGACCAGCAGCGGTTCGGTGTCGGCCAGGATGCGCTCGGCCTCCTCGGCGCGGCCGAGGCGGAACAGGGCCCGCCCCAGGAGCTGCAGCCGCAGCCGATCGGCGACCGCGTCCTCGGCCGGGTCCAGGTGGCCATCCCCGCACAGCTGCACGGCCTCGGTCCAGAGCTCGTAGTCCTCGCAGAGGTCGACGAGGCGCTCGCGCGCGTAGCCGGCGATGTGCTCGCGATCGCCGACCTTGTTCTTGTCGGGATGGCGCGGCAGCTCGGCCTGGTTCAAGGCCACCTCGAGCGCTTCGGCCACACGCCCGCGGTGCGAGAGGCTGCGGCACAACCACTCCTGGTTGTGGCCGTAGTTGTGGATCTCGAACGGCATCACCCGGTCGGCGAGCATCTGCGCGTGGTCGACGCGGGCGCTCGCCTCCTGTTGCCACGCGGCCTCGGCGTGCCGGTGCAGGCGCGCGTAGATGTGGCCCGCCATGTGCCACTGGTGGGCGATCCCGGGCGCCGTGTCCCCGATGGCGGCAGCCGAGCGCAGCGCGCGTTCGGGCTTCTCCTGGTCCCACAGGTGGATGCGGTAGTGGTGCGCCGGGTGCAGCGGCGCCTTGGCGAACACCTGCTCGAGCAGTGCGTCGAGCGCAGTGTGCGAGACGATGCCGATGCCCGCGCCCCAGTCGTAGGCCAGCCAGTTCTGCACCACGAGGAAGGCCTTGGCCTCGATGTCCTGCGGGAACTCGTGCACCAGCGTGCCGAGGTCCTTGATCAGCTGGCGGTCGAGCTTCTCCTTCGCCTCCTTCTCGCGGCGCTTGTTCAGCGCGGCGAGCGCGGCCTTCTGCTTGTTCACGCGCTCCGCGACCCCCGACTGCAGCTCCGTGCGGCGTGCAGCGTCGATCCCGTAGTAGCTGGCCCACGCGTCGATCCAGAGCTGTTCGTAGCGCGGCACCTTGGCCGCGCGCTCGACCGCGTTGGCGATGAAGCCGGCCGCGCGCGCACCGTTCTCGACGTTGGCCATCGCCATGCCCCAGTAGGCCATCGCGCAGCCGGGCTGCAGCCGCGCGACCTCGCGGAAGCTGCGCTCGGCCTCGAAGTACCAGAACCCGTGCAACTGCGTCACGCCCTGGTCGAAGCAGCGCTGCGCGGCGTCACCGAGGCCGGCCACTGGGAGGTGCACCTGCGCCGACATGCCGGGCAGCTCGCGAGCGGCCTGCCGCGGGCCCTCGTCGAACACGTCGCCGTGGCGCGAATGGCCGAAGGGCTCCTTGGGTGCGTGCTGCGCGGGCAGCGTGGCGGTCAGCAGGGCGAGGCCGGTCAGGATGTGGCGCATGGGGTTCACGAGGCTCCGACGCTTGATACCGTGCGCCCGCGCGGATTGGAACCCGCAGGGGGAGCGCTTCACTTGCCCTGTCCGCCCGCGATCGCCGCGAGCGTGGCCTCGCTGGCGCCCAAGCGGATCGCGGCGTCGCGCAGCTCGGCGAGCCGCTCGGCGCGCGCGGACGACTCCGGCAGCTGCTGCAGCGCGGCGAGCACGGTCCGGACCGTCGGTTCGACCAGGCGATGGCCCTTCAGCGAGTTCGTGCGCAGGATGCCGAGCACCTCGAAGCCGAGGCGGACGGACTCTGCCGGGCGACCGAGCTTGAGGTTGAGGCTGGCCTGGTTGAGGAGTGGCAGGCTGAGCAACGGATTGTCCGGGCCGCCGGAGTCGCGCCGGATCGTGACGGCTTCGCCGATCAGCGCCTCGGCCTCGACCAGCTGGTTGCGCCGCGCGAGCGTCACGCCGAGTTCGCTGGCCGTGAGCGCCAGGTACGGATGCCGCGGCGGATGCAGCTGCCGCTGTTCGGTGAAGGTCGCACGCAGCAGGCGCTCCGCCTCCTCGCCGCGCCCGAGCGCGTTGCAGGCCCAGCCTTGCAGGTAGCGCGCCCAGAGGGCACCCGACTTCGAGCCGATCGAGATCCACCAGTTCTCGGCCTGCCGGGCGAGGGCGAGGGCCGCTTCGCCCTTGTTCGCGAGCACGAGGATCTCGGCCCCGTAACAGGAGATGTGCGCCCGCGCCCTGGCGTCCGGGCTGCGCGCGAGCAGCGCGCGCGCGGCCTCGGCGTTCGCTTCGGCCTCGGGCATGTTGTTCTGCAGGGCCTGGGCATAGGCGAGATACGCCTTCGCGTGCGCGAGCAGGTCCGGGCGGCGCTGGCCACCGATCGCTTCGTGCATGGCGACGGCCTGGCGGGCCAGGCCCTCGGCCTCGGCCAGGTTGCCGAGCATCAGGAGAACGCGCGCCAGGTTGCCGAGCGCGACCGCATAGTCGTGCGCGCCCTTGGGGTAGAGCCGCTCGTAGTCGGCGAGCGCGGCGCGCGCGGCGCGTTCGGCGCGCTGCAGGTCGCCGGCCTCGTAGGCGAGACTGCTCTCGAGATTGCGGCCGCGGGCGAGCAGGAAGTGCGGCGGCGAGAAGGTCGCGGTGTTCGCCGCCATCGCCGCGTCGAGCACCTGCAGGCCTTCGGGCGCACGGCCGAGGACCAGGAGTGCCTTGGCGAGCTCCTCGCGCAGGACGGCCAGGCTCGGATGTCCGGCGTCGAAGATCAGCGCAGCGCTGGTCAGCGAGCGGCGCAGCAGCGCTTCCGCAGCGGTGGCGTCGCCGGTCTCGAGGCAGGCCGACGCGACATCGGCCACGGCTTCGAGCAGCAGCGGCTGGTTGGGATCGAGGATCGTGGCGAGCCCGCGGTGCACGGCTTCGAGTTCGCGCCGGCCTTCGAGGGGGTCGAGCCGCCAGAGCAGGAAACGCCCGCGCGAGAGGCGCGTGCGCAGCGCCTCGAGGTTGTTCGCCGACAGCTGCGCGGACATCGTGGCAATCGCCTGGTCGAAGAGCTGGCGGGCCTCGTCGTGCCGGTCGAGGCGCCAGGCGCACTCCGCGATCCCGGCCTGCGCCCGCGCGAGCGCGAGCGGATCGGCTGCGTCCGCCACCTCGGCGCGGATGCCGCGCCAGATGCGCTCGGCCTCCTCCGGGCGCCCCATGGCCAGCAGGACCCGCGCGAGTTCGCCCTTCGCGCGCCACAGCGCCCGCCCGCTCTGGTGCAGTACGCCGGCGCGGACCTGCAGCTCTTCGCGCAGCAACGTCTCGGACTGCTGGAACAAGCCGAGGTTCAGGTAGGAGCTGCCCATCGCGCTGAGCAGCGCCGCGCGCACGCCGGGCTCGTCGCGCAACTCGTCGCGGATGCGCTGCACGCCGCGGTCGAGGATCGTGCGCACGAGGACGGTGGCGCCGCGGGCCCTGCCCGGATCGACCTCGTAGAAGAGCTGCTGCAGGAACTCGACGACCCGTTGGCTGGTCTTGGCCTCGCTGTTGGCGCGGGTCGCCTCCTGGGCAATGGCCTCGCGCGCGGCCCGTTCGTTCCAGAGCAGGGCCGTCGGCAGGACCCCGAAGAGTGCGAATGCCATCGCGGTGACCGCAGCCGCCACGGGATGGCGCTGCAGCCAGCGGCGGAACCGCAACCAGGGTCCGGGCCGTCTGGCCCCGATCGGCCGCCGCTCGACGATCGCGCGCAGATCCGCGACGAAGGCCGCCATCGTCGGATAGCGGCGCTCGCGCTCCGGCGCCATCGCCGCGGCAACGACCGTCGCCGCATCCCACGGCACGCGCGTGCCCGCCGACGAGAGCTGCGGCGGCACGCCGGAGAGGATCGCACGCCGCGTGCCCTCCTCGGTCGCCGCCACGAACGGCTGCTGCAAGGTCAGCAGCTCGTGCAGGGTCACGCCCAGCGACCAGACATCCGTGCGCGCGTCGACCTCCTCGCCCCGGACCTGCTCGGGCGACATGTAGGCGAGCGAGCCGGGCTGGATGCCGGTGCGCGTGATCGACTCGGCATGCACGCCGCGCGCGAGACCGAAGTCGATCAGGCGGGCGTGCCCGGCGTCGTCCAGCATGATGTTCGACGGCTTCACGTCGCGATGCACGACGCCGCGCGTGTGCACGTAGGCGAGCGCCTCCGCGATCTGCAACGTCACGCGGAAGCAGGCGTCGGTCCAGTCCCGGGCCGCCGGCTGGCGCAGCACGGTGGCATTCGGCGGCGCCTTCGCCGTGCGCAAGGTCATCAGCAGGTCGGCGAGCGAACGACCACGCACGTACTCCATCGCGCAGTACGGCACGCCCTCGTGCTCGCCACAGGAGTAGACCGGCACGATGCCGGGATGCTGCATGCCGGCCACCGTCTCGACTTCGCGCAAGAAGCGCTTCTGTGCGCCGGGGAACCAGAGCTGCTCGGGACGCACGAGCTTGAGCGCGACTTCACGCCCGAGCGGCTCCTCGATCGCGCGGTAGACGACCCCCATGCCGCCGCCGCCGAGCTTCTCGACGAGGCGGAAGTTGCCGAGCCGATCACGGTTGCCCTGGCCCGCCGTTCCCGGCGCCTGGGCCGCGACCAGGAACTCCCAGCGCGCGAGCAGCTCGCCCGCGAGCGCGGGCCGCGCCGCGCAGGCCGCCGCGATCGCGACCGCGGGGTCCGCCGCATCCAGGCACTGCGCGAGCAGCTCCTCGACGGGATCCTGGGCTTCTGGAACGGACATGAGGTGGCCCGGATCGTAGTGCAGCCCCCCCCTGGGCTGGAGCGGCAGCTACGATCCCGGGTCATGGCCGACAACCCGGAGCAGGAGGTCAGCAGGCTCGTGGGCCTGCTGAGCAGCGGCGATCCCCATGCCGTGCACTCGCTGCTCGAGCGGTATCTGGCCGACCTCCACACCTACGTCGCCCGGCACGCGGGCAACGCCCTGCAACAGAAGGAATCCCCGGCCGACATGGTGCAGTCCGTGTGCCGCGAGGTGCTCGAAGGCGTTCAGCGCGGCGCGCTCGAGTACCGCGGCGAAGCCCAGTTCCGCCAGTGGCTCTACCAGGCGGCGCTGCACAAGATCCAGATGAAGGCGCGCTACTTCGGGGCCGAGCGCCGCCAGAGCGACCGCGAGAGCCCGCTCGCGGACCTTGCCGATTCGCGCGGCGAAGTGCCGCTCGCGGTCTCGCGCACGCCGAGCCGGTCGGCGGCCGACCGCGAGGAGCGCCAGCGCTTCCTCGCGGCCCTGCAGCACCTGCCGGACGAGCAACGGCAGATCGTCGAGTGGGCGCATCTCGAGGGCCTCGCCCACCGGGAGATCGCGGCCCGTCTGGGCACGAGCGAGGCCAACTCGCGGATGCTGCTCTCCCGCGCGCTGGCCAGGCTAGCGAAGATCGCGCTCGGCGGGTCTCCCTGAAACAGGGCGCCCCCGCCGCGCCTCACTTGCGCGGCTGCGGGCGCTGCAGCGGCTTGCCCGCTTCACGCAGGGCCTGCTGGAAGAGCTGCGCGATCTCGCCCGCCTGCGGCGGCAGCTTCTGCGCGACGACCGTCTGCCCGGCCACCTTGACGCGGAGCTTGCCGTTCTTGATCTCCATGTCGAGCAGCTTGTCGGCGCGGCTCAGACCGAACATGCCCGGCGACTCCTGGATGCTCGTGAGCAGGCTGGCGCCGGGTGCGCCCTGCAGCTGCTTCCAGACCTTGGCCCAGGGCAGGTTGCGCTCGAAGAGCTTCTCGAGGTCGCGCTCGGCCTGCTTGATCGCCTTGCCAACCGTGTCCTTCAGCGCATCGGCGGCTTCGCGCAGCCCCTTGGGCAGGTCGAGATCGACGTCGATGCCACTGCCCTTGAGCGCGAACCCGGCCGGCAGCAGCGCGAGCCCGTCCGGCTTGAAGAAGAGCGAGCCGCTGAACTTCTTGCCGAGCTTCGGCTTCAGGTCGGCCGCGACCTGCTCGTCGCCACCGGCCTTCCAGCGGACCTTCAGGTGCCCGATCGTGGAGTTGTCGGCGATCGACCAGTTCAGCTCGATCTGATCCTTGTGGTCGCCGGAGGCCACGAGTGCCGCGCGGCCCCAGGTCAGCTTCGCCGGGCCGGCGCTGAAGGTGATCCGCACATAGGGATCGAAGAGGCCGCCGGCGCCCCCGACCTTGAGATCGAGGTCCGGGACGTCGACATCGATGTCCGCCGGGGCCCCGGCGCGCTGCAGCAGGCGTGGCACGTCGAGGTGCAGGTTGCCCTTCTTGGTCAACTGCAGCTTGCACTCCAGCAGCCCGAACTGATCGAGGTACCAGTCGCGCATCTGGGTGCTGCTCGGCAGCTCGATCCAGTCGGCGAAGGCCTTGCCGAGATCCATCGCGACCGGCGCGTTCGGGCTCATGCGGCGGTGCTCCATCACGTAGGCGACGCGTTGCAGTGCCTGCTGCAGGTGGCGGTTCGCCTGCAGCCACTCCTGGCCGGCCTTCGGCAGACCCGGGGTCTTGTCCCAGAGCTTCGCGAGCGTCGCGACCTCGCGTGGCATGCTGCCGATCATCGCCACGAACAGCGACTCCATCGGTCCGGCCACGGCCAGTCCGCCACCGAAGCTGCCGGAGGCGCGCAGCAGCGCGCCGCCGCCGCTCCCGGCGTTCGCGGCGACCGGGTACTTCTCCTCGATGTAGAGGACCGCAGGGATCGTGATCACCGCCGGCGTGATCAGCGCGGGCAGTCCGACCACCGCGCCGACGCCGAAACCGATCGCCGCGCCCGGAGGCGCGCCGACGCCGGCCGCACAGGCGCCGATCCCGCCCCCGATCGCGGTGCCCGCGGCGCTGGTGATCAGCTCACCGCTGATGCCGGCGATCCAGAAACCGGCGAGGATGCCGTAGAGGTTGTCGCGGGTGCTCCTGTCCCCGGCCGGCAGCTTGTCGGCCTGCTTGCGCAGCACCTCGATCAAGGCGTCGGTGAGCTTGGCATAGCCGTCCATCGGCACGTTGCCCGGGAACGGGAGGTCTTGGGCCGCGACGGGCGCGGCGAGGAGGCCGGCGAGCAGCAGCGCACCGGTGGAACGGGAGAATGCGGAGAGTTTGGTCATGGGGAATTGCTCTGGTTCCCCTTCCGAGTGCCGCCGGCCAGCGAACGCAACGGCGGCCCCGCCCGGAATCGTCAGGCGGCCGCGGCGTTCAGCCGCATTCCTTCTCGACGAGCTCGACCTCGCACTCGACCTCGAGCGCGAACCGGCCGCGCCGGACCGGCGCGATGCGCACGTCGGGGCACTTCTCGGCGAGGCGCTTGCGCAGCAGGATCAGGCGGCTCTCGAGATTGTCCTTCAGCG
Organism: uncultured candidatus Brocadiaceae bacterium; assembly: GCA_964607495.1. Lineage (GTDB taxonomy): Bacteria > Planctomycetota > UBA1135 > UBA1135 > UBA2386 > CAZSKV01. Next base: position 701 of record CAZSKV010000837.1, on the reverse strand, counting down.
GCGGCAGGCCCAGGCCCGGGTCGAGGCGCAGCTCGCGGTTCGTGAACTCGGTCTGGCCGGTGCGCTGCCGCGCACAGAGCACCTTCCACAGGATCTTGCCGGGCACGTTGCGCACCAGGTACTCGCCGTCCACGAACACGCAGTCGTCGTTGCGATAGAACACGAAGCTGCGCTTGTGCGTGGCCCGCGGCGGCGTCTTGGCGTGCGCGTGCGGCCGTGCCCCCACCTCGGGCTCGTCCTCCACCGATTGCATGCGATCGATGCCGAGCGCGATCTGGTTGCCGACGATCTGCAGGAAGGCCTCGTCCCACTCGTCGAAGCAGAGCGGATCCTTGCTCTCGACCGCGAGCACGCCGACGAGGCGCTCGCCCGCGAGCAGGGGCATCGCCAGCTGGGCCTGCGCGTCGGGCAGCCCGGGCAACGGGATCTCGGGCGCGAGCCCCCGGCGCCCGCCGCGCTCGGCGACCCGCCCGCGGATCGCGCGGCCATAGCGCAGATCGGCGCCGACGCCAGCCATGCGGACCACGCGCCGGCGCGCGGCGACGGTGCCGATCAGGCCGTCGCCGAGGCCGACCTCGGCGCCGATGCCGCCCGGGCCGTAGCCACGGCTCGCGATCGTCACCAGGCGCTGGGTGGCATCGTCGAACACGAGCACCATCGAGTGCGCGAAGCCGAAGAGCTCGGCCAGGGTGCCGAGCGCC
>CAZSKV010000836.1:0-3173 GCA_964607495.1 uncultured candidatus Brocadiaceae bacterium | reverse complement strand
TCCGAGTGGTACTTGTTGGCCTCGGCTTCGTCCCCCCACTTGCCGTCACCGAGCAGGAACTGTTTGGCCGCCTTCTCGGCGTCCGACTTGTCGATCAGTTCGCCGGTGCGCGGGTGGCGGACCTTGGTGCCGCCCTGCAGGAGCTTGTACTCCTCCTTGGAGACGACCTCGTTCTCGTAATGGAAGATGCCCTTCTTGGCATCGGCGGCGTGCTCCTTCTGCACCCAGGCGCCCTCGATCCACTCGAGGCCCTTGGCCTTCATCTCGGCCTCGGTGTCGCTCTTCTCGGCGGCGTCGGCGTCCTTCTTCAGCAGCCACTTGCCCTTGTACTTGCGGAATCCGAGTCCCAGGTGCGCCGCCTCGTTGTCGGGGTCCAGCTTGAGGACCTTGTTCATCAGCCGCTGGAAGTCCTGGTTCAGTCCCTTCGACTTCGCGTAGTTGGCGCACTCGACGAGTGCCTTGGGGTCGTTCTTGGCCGCGGTCTCGCGCTTCTTGAGTTCCGTGATGAACTGACCCTGAGTCCCCTGTTGGGAGATGACGGAACCAGCGAGCAGGATGGAGGACAGGAGAGCGAGGGCGAGTCTCATGGGATTCTGGATCGGGGGGGCGGATCCTGGCGCGTCTGGAGCTGTTCGGCAACGCCTCGGGTCAAGATCCCGTGGCGTGCGCCGAGCCCAGCTCCCAGACCTCGTCAGGTGTGAAGCGACGCCAGGAGGGGAGCCGATCCTGCCCGGCCAGGCTCAGGTATGGGGACCATCGTGGTCGCGCGGGCTTGCGCAGAAGCCGCAAGCCCGCCTCGTGCACTGTTCGGTCCGCCTTGCGCGCGTTGCAGCGCACGCAGGCGAGCACGCAGTTCTCCCAGCAAGTACGGCCACCGCGCGATCGCGGCTGGACGTGGTCGATGCTCATGCGGTCTGGGTTGCCTCGCCGGCCGCAGTATTGGCAAGTATGCTGGTCGCGCTGGTACAGATTCTTGCGCGTGAACGGCGCCTCGTGCGCCGGCACCCGATCATAGACCTGGAGCTGGACGACCTCCGGGGCCGGAATCCGGTAGCCCGCGCCGCGGATCCACCTCGTGACAGCCGGCGTGGCCAGCGCCACCCACTGTTCGAAGTCATGGACCGAGAGGGTGTCGCCCGCGACCACGCGCGCGATGTCCTGATAGACCATCGTGATGGCCCGGCGGACGGTCGTCACGTGTACCGGGACCCACGAGCGGTTGATGACCAGCGTCGGCTGGTCGAGCACGGACCGGGTCTTGGGTTCCATGGCGCTCATGGCCTGTGGCAGGCACCTTGCGGCGCAAGTCGCGCGAAGTCTAGATCGCAGGAGTCCGTGCGCAATGCCCCCCGACCACGGCCCCGGTGGCACCGCGCTCGTGCCGTCGTTGCCCCTCGGCTGGTGCGTCGCTAGACTCCCCGCCCCATTCCCAAGCCGGGGCCAGCATGTACAGACCCACCCTTGCCGTTCTCACTCTGCTGACATTCGGACTCGTGATCACCGGCTGCGAGCTCTTCGAGGGTGAGCCCAAGACCAATCACGGCGTCAGCACCGCCCAGTTCAGCGACATCCCGGTGCCGGCGGGGATGAAGCTCCTGGACCATCAGAACCAGAGCCACTCAGTCCAGGCTGGCGACTATCGCTTCGGCGAGTTCGTCTACACGGGGTCGATCCCGCTCCACGACGCCAGCAGCTACATGATGCAGCGCATGCCGCAGCACAACTGGAAGCTCGTGGCCGACGAGGTCCCGACCCCCGAGTCGCGCATGTTGCGCTTCGAGCGCGGCAACTACGTGGCCGAGTGCCGCTTCCTGCGCGAGAGCGCCACGACCCGGATGGACGTCAAGGTGACCACGGTCGCCAACGGCCGCTGAACCAACGCCCCAAGAGCCATCGACTCGCCATGAGCCAGCCCCCCACCCGCCCGATCGAGGGCCAGATCACCGCCCCCAACCCGATCGAATTGTTCTGGGAGAAGAACAAGCGCACGGTCAATGCCTTGCTCGTCGTCCTCTTGTTGGCGCTGGTAGGCAACTACGGCTACCGCTTCTGGAAGCAGCAGCAGGTGAATGCCGAGTGGAGCAGGTTCGCGAAGGCCACCAAGCTCGATGCCGGTTACACGACCGACGGCGCCTTCGCTTCGATCCTGGACAACCCGCAGTACCGGATGCAGTTCATGAACCTGTATCTGGAGAACGTCCAGACTGAGCTGACGACCAAGATGGCCCAGGCCATCAAGGAAACGTCCATATCAGATCTGGACAAACTGATTCGGGAGCGACAGGGCACAGCCGTCGAGCCACTGGTGATCTGGATCGCCGCCAACCGCGCCTACCTGAACGACGATTGGCAAGGGGCAAGGACCCATCTGAAGGATCTCCAGGCCAGGTTCCCTGAGCACTTCCTCTGCCAGTCCACCGACTATCCCCCACAGTTCCGCACGGACCTGAACGAGGGGAAGGAGCCTGCCAAGGACGGCAAGAAGCCCAAGCCGAATCTGGCCGAGGTCCAGAAGGGGAGCCTCGCAGCCAAGTTGCTCGCGCAGGTGGACGCCAACGAGAAGTTCCGCGCCGAACAGAAGCGACTCTATGCCTTCGAGGAGCCGGATCCGAAGCCCATCATCACGCTCGAAGTCGAAGGGCTCGGCAACATCAAGATCCGCCTCTACTCGAAGCTCGCTCCCAAGCACTGCGAGCAGTTCGTCAAGAACATCGAAGAGAAGTTCTACGAGGGGCAGCGCATCGACGAGATCCGCCGGCGCGCCACTGGGATCTCCGTGACCAGCGACGCAGCGCTCGAGTTCCATCTCGGTCTGGCGAACTCGAAGGAAGACGATCGCACCAAGTGGATCAAGGAGCCCGGCAAGAAGCTCGACTGGGAGGAGAACTCATTGAGCCACTTCCCGGGCATGGTCGCTGCCGAGGCGGAATCCGAAGGCAAGTCTTCCGGCGAGCGGATCTGGATCAACGCGAACGACTGCGCTGGGCAACGCGATGGAGATCGCGTGATCTTCGGCCGCGTTGTCGAAGGGCTGGAGATCGTCGAACGAATCGTCGACCAGCCATTCGCGACCGAAGCGGAAGGTCAGAGCGGCGCGGGCAAACCCCGCGACAACATCCGGATCAGCAAGATCACGATCGAGAAGTGAGCAGGCTCTTCAGCAGCTCGTAGAC
>CAZSKV010000835.1:0-11961 GCA_964607495.1 uncultured candidatus Brocadiaceae bacterium | reverse complement strand
CGGGCGGCGAATTGAAGTTCGTGACCAGCAGGTCGATGTTGCCCTGCGGGCTCTGGCAGCGTTCGAGGAAGCCGGCGGCGAGGCCGATGCGTTGCAGCACCGCGGCATCGCCGTGGAACGCCGACTGCGGGTGCACGAACGAGGCGGCCATGGTCTCGATCAAGCCCGAGGCCGAACCCGCTCCGTGCAGTCCGTGCGCGTCCGGCGTGCTGCCGCGGTGCGGACTGGCGGCATCCGTCACCTGCGCCGCGAGCATCCTGCGCACGGCGTCGTCATTGCGTTCGACCACGGTTCCCGGCAGTGGCTCGGGCGCGCGGGTCGTGGTGGTGGCTGCGGCGGCGCCGAGCGCGCCCATCCACTTGATCGCGTCGCGACGCGTGCACTGCGGGAACGGATCCATGCGAGTCTCCGGGTGGGATGCGGAGTGAAGGGCGCTGCCCGGCGGGGTTGCCGTGCGGCTTCCGGCGAACTGACCTCCGCGCAATCGGAGGCTTGCGGCGGGGATGCTACCCGCGGGTGCGGCGCACGCCGCATCGGCAACCGATGCGATGCGGGCCTGCGATCGAGCCGCGGCGGTGTCCGCAGCGATATCGAGAGGTCGGCTTGCCGTGGTGCCGGTGGCGGCCCGCCAGCATCGTGGCAGCTGGCAAGGTGGGATCGAGGTGGAGCGTCGCGCGGACGGCAGCGGGCGATCAGCCCGCGATCAGAATCGCCAGTGTCGGAGCGTCCAGGATGCCATCGAGCCAGCGTTCGAGGTCGGCCATGGTCGCAGCGAGGACCTTGGACCGGGCCGCCTCGGGCACGGGTCCGAAGCGCTTCTCGATCAGCCGGAGCAGGATCGTCGCGCGTCCCTGTTCGCGTTCCTCCTCGCGGATGCGCACGGCGTCCGTTGCCAGGAACCTGGCGTAGACCTCTTCCTCGATCCTGTCGGCGGTGGTCAGGAACTTCGCGCGCTCCTCCTCGCGGATGCGGACGGCATCGGTGGCCAGGAACTTCTTGTAGACCTCCTCGGCGATCCTGTCGGCAGTCGTCATGACGGTGTCTCCGGCGCGCGGGTCGATCATGGTTGCGACCAGGTCCTGCACCTGCGCGGGCCTGAGGTCGCTGACCTGGAACGCGTAGTACCATACCTGATCGAGGCGTTCGCTGCCGCCAGGCATGGCGTGCACCTGGCGCACGAGTTCGATGGCGGCGCGCACGACGAGCATGGCGTCGGCGGCGTCCCGGCCGCGCAGGAACTGCAGCAACACCAGCGCCAGCCGGGCCAGCGGCGGCATGGCCAGGTCGCGCAGCCGGTCGAGGTGTACTTCGGGCATGTCCACGAGCAGGAAGGCGAGCCGCGGCAGGTATGGCTGCAGCATGGCGATGACCTCGGGGGCGAGGCCGTCGAGGTCGATGAGCTCGACGACATCCCTTTTGCACTGCCAGCCCTGCGGGCCGTGGTGAACGACCAAAGGCAGGATCGGCGGCAGGCGCGTCGAGCCCGGGTTGTCGCGGCGCCACTGCTCCCACACCCGGACCACGTAGCGCAGCTGCTGCCAGGCGGTCAGCGGGTCGGCGGTGCTCTTGTGCTCGACCAGAAGGTAGAGGAATGCGGGCCGACCGCCCAGGAGTACCGAGAACAGCAGGTCGGCGTCGCTTTGGCGCAGATCCTGGTCGACGAAGCTGGTGTCGCAGAGTTTGAGCGTGCGCCAGTCGATCGCCGCAGTGATCTCGGCTGGCAGGAAGGTGCGCAGCAGCCCAGCGGCCTGCTCTGGGTCGCTGAACGTGGCGCGAAAGAAGTTGGCATGCAGATCCAATGGAGTGCCTCCAAGGATCTGTGTGGCGGAAGGGCGGTTTGGTTACCGGAAATCCGGCGCGCAGCGCACCCAGCTACCGGCCGCCGCGGTGCACCATCGTCGGCGCCGCCTGATCGGTCGGCATCACCAGCAGGCTGTCGATGTTGACGTGCGCCGGTCGCGTGGCGGCGAACACCACGCATTCGGCGACATCTTCGGCGGTGAGCGGCCGCGTGTCGTGGTAGACCTTCTTGGCGCGGTCGGCGTCGCCGCGGAAGCGCACCAGCGAGAACTCGGTCTCGACCAGACCCGGGTCGATGGAGCTGACGCGCACGCCCGAGCCGAGCACCTCCATGCGCAGCGCTTCGCACACCGACTGCAGCGCCCGCTTGGTGGCGCAGTAGACGCTGCCGCCGGGGTAGGCGCGGCGGCCGGCGATCGAGCCGATCACCAGGATGTGGCCCTGCTTGCGCCCCAGCATGGTCGGCAGCACGCGGCGCGTGACTTCGAGCACACCGATGACGTTGGTCTCGATCATCTCGCGCCAGGCTTCGCCCGTGGCCTCGGCGATCTTCTCGATGCCGCGCGCGAGGCCGGCGTTGTTGAGCAGGATGTCGATCGGGCCGTGCTGCTGCTGCGCTGCGGCCAGGAAGCGGTCGATGCTGGCGGGGTTGGTGACGTCGAGCGCGTGGTGGAACGCATCGGGCACGATCTGCGGCAGCTTGTCGGTGCGACGGGCGCCGAGCGACAGATGGTAGCCGAGCTTCTGGAACGCGCGCGCGCAGGCTGCGCCGATACCGGCGCTGGCGCCGGTGATGACGACGTGGCGGGTCATGGCGAACACCATAGCGGCCAGCGCCGGGGTGGCACCATGCGCGAACGTCAGGCCAGCAGCAGCATGGCGATGTGTTGCAGGGTGTAGATCAAGGTCAGCGCGGCGACGCCGACCACGACCTTGCGCACCGCAGCAGGTCCCTTGACCACGGCCCACCGGCTGATCTGGAAGGCGCCGATGGCGGTGCCGAGCGCCAGCCACAGTGCGGGCTCCCAGGCGATCGCATGCGCCGACCAGAACGTCGCCACGCTGGTGACCGACGTCATCACCACGAGGGCGCTCTTCGCCGCGGTCGTGGCGACGAGGTTGCGGTCGTAGGTGGCGACCAGCAGCAGCGTGGACAGGAGGCCGACGCCGACCTGGGCATAACCCATGTGCACGCCGATCAGGAAGCAGCCCAGCGCCACCTGCCAATGCGGATGCGACCCCTGGCTGGAGAGCCGCAGCGGCCGCAGTTGCTGCAGCATCAGCAGCGTCAGCACGACGGCGAGGTAGATCCAGAACACCAGCTCGTGAAGGTGCAATTCCAGCCAGCCGCCGAGCGGTGCGCCGGGCACTGCCCAGATGCCGAGCCACCACACGCGCATCGGCACGCGCTGGCCGGCGCGCAGGTAGCCGAGGAAGGCGAACACGCCGATGCTGACCGCGGCGAGCCGCAGCGATGGGTTGGCGACTTCGATCGGCAGCCCGCAGGCGTACTCGAATGCCATCAACCCGAGCACGCCGGCACCGCCGGCGAGGTTGTTGATCGCGCCCATGGCGATGCCGGCGAGGACGGTGATCAGGATGGCGAGGCTGCTCATGCGCGGATCGTGTTTGACCGCGGCGGCACGCCGATGGCAAGCGCGCTCGCGGCAACGGCGGCGACCGGGTCACCGCGTCCGCGTGCGTGGGCGGGTCGGCCTAGCCGAGCATCGCCTTGACCATCTCGCGCTCTTCTTCCAGTTCCTTCCAGCTGACGCCGGCCATCTGCTTGCTGTAGTCGTTCATCTCCAGGCCGGTGACGATCTGCCAGTTGCCCTTGCCGTCGGTGGTGCACGGGAAGCTGCTGATCAGCCCCTCGGGCGTGCCGTAGGCGCCGTTGCTCTTGATGGCCATCGACACCCAGTCGGCCTTGGTGACGGCGGTGTAGAGGCTGTTGGCATGGTGCACGGCGGCCTGCGCGGCCGACAGCGCCGACGACTTGCCGCGCGCGTTGATGATCGCCTTGCCGCGCTCCTGCACGGTCTTCAGGTACGGGCCCTTCAGCCAGGCGTCGTCGTTGACGGCCTTGGCAGCGGCGACGCCGTCGATCGTGGCGTGGTGCCAGTCCGGGTACTGGGTGTTGCTGTGGTTGCCCCAGATGATCACGTTCTTGACCAGCGACCAGTGTTTGCCGGCCTTCAACGCCAGCTGCGCCTTGGCGCGGTTCATGTCCAGGCGCGTCATCGCCGAGAAGCGGTCCTGCGGCACGCCCTTGGCGTTGTGCATGGCGATCAGGCAGTTGGTGTTGCACGGGTTCCCGACCACCATCACGCGCACGTCCGGTCCGGCGGCCTCGGCGATCGCGCGGCCCTGGCCGGTGAAGATCGGGCCATTGTCGCGGATCAGGTCCTTGCGCTCCTGACCCTTGCCGCGCGGCTTGCTGCCGACCAGGAGGATCAGGTCGGCGTTCTTGAACGCGACCCGCGGATCGTCGCTGCAGGTGATCGACTGCAGCAGCGGGAACGCGCAGTCCTCGAGCTCCATGCGCACGCCTTCGAGCGCAGGCAGCGCGACGGACAGCTCCAGGCACTGCAGATGGACCGGGGTCTGTGGGCCGAAGATCGCGCCCGAGGCGATGCGTGGCAGGAGGCTGTAGCCGATCTGGCCTGCCGCACCGGTGATCGCGATTCGCTTGGGTGTGGGCATGTGCGGACCGTAGTCCGCGGCCGGTTCAGATGCCACGGGCGAGCCACCGGTCGGCCCAGCGGAACACCCAGCCCAGGGGCCCGCGTTGCAGCCGTGCGGCATTACCGCCGAGGTACTGGCCGACGGCGCTCCACCACGCGTAGTCCATCGCCCACTCGTGGAGGCGCCGCGTCTGCGCGGCAGGCAGGCCCAGACTAGCGACGAGCTTGCCGAAGTGCTCGCGCCCCCAGGCAATCGCGGCGCGCAAGGCCTCGCGGTCGGGAAGCGTGTGCAGGTCGAAGAGCTCGGCCAGGTTCTTGTGATCGCAGTAGATCCGGCGGCCCTCGGCGCGCGGGCTGCGGTTGTGGCTGTGGATCACGACGCTCCGCGCCTGGAACACGAGCTTCCAGCCGGCGAGCAGCGCGCGCTTGCCGAACGCGACATCCTCCCCGAACGCGCGCCGGCCGAAGCGCAACTGCTCCCAGGCGCTGCGCCGCACGCTGCCGGCCACGTTGTCGTAGGCGGCGCGCGCGAGGCGCTCGAGCGGCGGCAGCGCCGCGAACTCGGCCGCGTCGGCGACCTGTTGCACGACGGGCGTGTCCTTGCCGGCGGTCCACTCCGCGAGGCGTGCGGCGAGCACCGGATTGCAGTCGGGGCGCGGGATCTGCTTGCAGTATGCGGCGGCGACCTTGGGGTCGGCGTAGCTCTCGAGCAGCCGCGGCAGCCACTCGGTGTTGGCCGGGGTCGCGTCCTGGGTCAGGAGGACGATGATCTCGCCGCGGCAGCGTTCGATCGCGCGGTCGCGGGTCGCGCCGTGGTCGAACTCGGACTGGGGAATCGTCTCGACCTGGAAGCCATGCCGGCGCAAGCAGGCCACCGTGTCGTCCCGCGAACCCGAGTCGATCGCGACCCGCTCGAGTCGATCGGCACCGGGCTGGCGGTCGACCGCGGTCAGGACCTCTTCGAGCAACGGGCCGGCGTTCCACGTCGGCATGACCAGCGAGACCTGCATCGGTTGGCGTGTGCGCGCGCGCACGTTACCGTCCGCTGCCGGCATGGACATCCTGCTGATCAGCGGACGGGACGCGGATGGCCGCGAGCAGCCGGAAGCGGCGCTCGTCGCCCGCCGCGTAGCCGACCTGCAGGCCGCCGGACACGCCGTGCGCTGGCTGCGGCCCCAGGCGCCGTGGGCGCCCGGAGTGCAGGCCCGGCTCGGGGACGCGGCACTCGAGATCGCGGTCACCAGAGCGATGCGCGAACGCCTGCCCGACCAGGTGCGGATCCTGGCCTTCGGCGGCGGCACGGCCGCCCAGCTGCCATGGGTCGCCGAGCGCATGGGGCAGGCCGCGGTCGTGGAGACCACCGCCGCCGCGGTGCTCTGCCACCGCGGCACCTTGCTCCACGCCAGCGGCATGGCGTGTGCCGAGTTCGACCAGCCGGAGCGATGCGCCGCCTGCTGCGGTCTCGCGCGCCGGACGCGCGTGGAGCTCGCGAACCGGCTCGAGCTCGTGCTCGGCTGCCTCCTCGTCGCGGCCCAGGTGGTCGTGCCGGACGAGCGGGATCGGCAACTACTGCTCGCCGCGGGCCTGTCCGCGCGCCAGCTGCGGATCGCCAGTCACGATCAGTAGTCGTCGAGATCGTCGCGGTCGACGTCGTCCTCGTGCCGTGGCTTGAAGCTGCGCTTGGGTTTGCGCTCGCGATCCTCGCGGCCACGGCCTTCGCGTCCGCCGCGGCTGCGGTCGCCGCCGGGAGGGCCGCCGAACGAGCTGCCAGTGCCGGCGCCAGCGCCGCTGCTGCTGCCGCTGCTGCTGCCGAAGGCGCGCGGCGCGCCGCCGCCGACGGGGCGCGGTCCGTTCGGACGGCGCATGCCGCCGCCACCGCCACCATCACCACCGCTGCCGGGTGCGGGCCGCTCGCGCGCCTCGTTCACGCGCAGGTTCTGGTTCTCGCAGCGCTGACCATCGAGGCTCGTGATCGCCTTCGTCATGCTCTCCGGCGAATCCATCTCGACGAACCCGAAGCCCCGGGACTTGCCGGTCTCGCGATCGAGCATGACCCGCGCGAACTTCACCTCGCCGAACGGCTGGAAGAGCTGCTGCAGGTCCCGATCGCCATAGGAATAGGGCAGGTTGCCCACATAGATCCTGGTGTTGGACATCTGAGAGATCCTTGGTCGCAGCGCTTCGGGCTCGGCTAGGGCTCCTGATCGGGTTCGGGGTTCATGGGTCCAGGGAGGCTGACAACAACTCGATTTCGAAGCAGAGCGTCTGTCCGGCGAGGGGATGGTTGCCGTCGAGGTGCGCGCACTCGGCGTGCAGGGCTTCGATCCACGCGGGGGCGGTCTGGCCATCCGGCAACTCGAGATCGAGCCGATCGCCGATCTGGGCCGACTGCGGCACGGCCGCTCGCGGCACTTCGACCTTGAGCGCCTCGTCGCGCACGCCGAAGCCCGCCTCCGGCGACACGGTCACGGTCCGCGTCTCGCCGACGTGCATGCCGAGGACGGCGTGCGAGATTCCGGGCATCACCTCGTCGCTGCCAGCCGCGAACTCGAGCGGACCTTCCTCGGCGCTCGAGTAGAACGGCGTGCCGTCGAGCAGCTTGCCGCAAAAGCGGATCTGCACGCGCTGGCCTACGCGGACCTGGCTCATGGGGTCATGGCGGTCTGCGGCAGGCAGCCGGAGGACGAGGGCCCGCGTACGGGCAGAGTGGAGCGACGCCGAGGCATCGAAGACGCTGGAACGCGCCGAAGTCTAGCTGCGACCGAGCCGCTGTCCAGGAGGGCGGGTGTTCACGCCGGGCGCGGTGCGGTGGCCAGCGCCGCATCGAGGAGCGGGTTCTCGGGTGTGTCCTTGCGCCAGGCACACACGACCGCGAAGCGCTGTGTGGCGTCCCGGAGGGGGAAAGCCGCGAGGTTCTTGAGCTTGGGTCCGTCGGCATCGAGCGCGGGCACGAGCGACCAGCCGAGGCCGGCGGCGACGAAGCCGAGGATCGTGTCCGCCGAACTCGCCGAGAGCTCGCGCTGGGGGATGATCCCGGCCTGGCGCAGGGCCGCGAACTGCAGCTCCCGCGCGCGCAGCCCCGGGCTGTAGGCCACGAACGGCTCGTCGGCCAGGTCCGCGAGCTGGAGCCGCCGCCGCCGGGCGAGTGCGTGGTCGGCTGGCACGACCAGGAACGGCCACAGCCGCGCGACCTCGAGCGAAGCGATGTCGTCGGGCAGGTCCGGCAGGTAGCCGACCAGCAGATCGGCTTCCCCGCGGCGCAGCGGCGTGACGTCGGCGCTCTCCAGTTCGCGCAGGTGGGGGATGACGCCGGGCGAGCGCTTGCGCAACCGCTTGAGCCACTCGGGCAGCAGGTGGCGCAGCATCAGACCCTCGGCCAGGATCTTCAGCTCGCCGCCGAACTGGCCGCCGCGCAGCGAGCGGACCAGGGTCTCGAGCCCGTCGAAGAGCGGGGCGGTGAACGCGTGCAGGCGCTGGCCGGCGGCCGTCAGCTGCATCCGGTCCTTGCCGATGCGCTCGAAGAGCGTGACGCCGAGTTCGTGCTCGAGCTTGCGCACCTGCTGGTGGACGGCAGGCTGGGTGATCGGATACGGGAAGGCCCGCGCTGCCCTGGCGAAACCACCGGTGCGCGCGACCCAGTGGAACCCCTCGAGCCGGCTGATCGTGATCATGTAGCAGTGCTTATCGACCACGATCGGGAGAATCCATCCTGCTGACAGCCCTGATCGCCGATCCTGTGCCTGTGAGCCAGACACGACGTCCGCTGCGTGGTCTGCTGATCGCGCAGTTCCTCGGTGCGTTCAACGACAACGCCTACAAACTGCTGATCACGCTGCTGGCGTTGCGGCCGCTCGACGGGGTCCCGAGCAGCGAGGCGCGGGCGCAGGCGGTCACGACCCTGGCGTTCGTCGTGTTCACGCTGCCGTTGGCGCTCTGCTCGCTGCCGGCGGGCTTGCTCGCGGACCGCTTCGCCAAGCGCTCGGTGCTGCTCGCGACCAAGGGCCTCGAGGTCGTGCTGATGGGTGCCGGTGGCCTCGTGCTCTGGCTCGAACCAGCTGGCGGGTGGGCAGCGCTCGCGGTGCTCGGCCTCATGGGGTTGCAGAGCGCGCTCTTCGGGCCGGCCAAGTACGGCATCGTGCCGGAACTGGTGCCGCACACGCAGCTCGCGCGCGCCAACGGTGCGCTCGAGATGGGCACGTTCCTCGCGATCGTGCTGGGCACGGCTGCGGGCGGCATGCTCGCGGCCGTCTTCGCGGCGACCCCCTGGCAGGCCGGCGCCGTGCTGGCGGTGCTCGCGGTCGTCGGTTTCCTGGCCGCGCTCGGCATTCCGCGCACTCCGGCCGCGCGCGGCACGGCCGGCTTCATCGACAGCGTGACCGGCGCCTGGCGGATCGTGCGCGCCGAGCGCGCGCTGTGGTTGACCGTGCTCGGCATGACGTTTTTCTGGGGTCTCGCGAGCCTGCTCGGCCAGGACGTCCTGGTCTACGCCAAGGCGACGCTCGGTCTCGCCGACGCCTGGGCCGGAGCGCCGATGGCGGTGTTCGGCCTCGGCGTCGGCCTCGGCTGCGTCGCCGCCGGCCGGCTCTCGCACGAGAAGGTCGAGCTCGGCCTGATCCCGCTCGGGGCACTCCTGCTCGCGGTGCTGACCGCGGGCCTCGGGGCGTTGGCCCCAGGCCTCGCCGGCACGCTGGTGCTGATGGCCGGCCTCGGTCTCGCGAGCGGACTCGTCGTGGTGCCGCTCGAGGCGCTGTTGCAGTGGAAGGCCCCGGCCGACCGCCGTGGCGGGGTGATCGCGCTCGCGAACGTGTTCGTGTTCCTCGGCGTGATGGCGGGCTCGCTGCTCGCCGACCGGCTCGCGCAGAGCGGCCTCTCGGCCCGCGGGATCTTCGTCGGCGCCGCGGCGCTGACGCTCGCCGGCACGCTCTGGGCGCTGTGGCTGCTGCCCGAGGCGTTCCTGCGCTTGTGTCTGGTGTTGCTGACCCACACCCTCTACCGGTTGAAGATCGTCGACGCCGCGCGCGTCCCGGCCAGCGGCGGGGCGTTGCTGGTGCCCAACCACGTGTCGTTCTTCGACGGCCTGTTCCTGCTCGCGAGCCTCGATCGCCCGGTGCGCTTCGTCGTCGACAAGAGCTACTTCGAGCGCCGGTGGCTGCGGCCCTTCATGCGCGCGCTCGGCGCGATCCCGATCGCGCAGGACGGCGGCCCGCGCACGATCCTGGCGGCGTTGCGCGCGGCCGGCAAGCACCTGGACGATGGCGAGCTGGTGTGCATCTTCGCCGAGGGGCAGATCACGCGCACTGGCACCTTGCTGCCGTTCCGCCGCGGGCTCGAGCGCATCGTGCGTGGCAAGTCCGTGCCGATCGTGCCAGTGTTCCTCGACCGGGTCTGGGGTTCGATCTGGAGCCGTGCCCAGGGCCGCTTCGTCTGGAAGCTGCCGGCGCGCGTGCCCTATCCGGTCACCGTCACCTTCGGCGCGCCGCTGCCCGCGCACACGCCGGTCGCAGCCGTGCGGCGGGCCGTCGAGAACCTCGGCGCCGACAGCTGGCAGCACCGGCGCGCGGGCGCGCAACCGCTGCATGCCGCATTCGTGCGCAGCGCGCGGCGGCGCCCGTTCGCGCTGCAGCTCGCGGATGCGGGCGGCACGCGCCTCTCGCGGTGGCGCACGCTCGCGGCCGGGATCGCGCTCGCGCGGGCGCTGCGGGCGGGCGCGTGGCAGGGCGAGCGCGTCGGCATCCTGCTGCCGCCGTCCCCGGCGGGCGCGCTCGCGAACCTCGCAGCCTCGCTCGCCGGCAGGACCAGCGTCAACCTGAACTTCACCGCCGGCCGCGCCGGCATGGACTCGGCCGTGCGTCAGGCTGCCCTCACGAGCGTCGTGACGAGCCGCGAGTTCCTCGCGCGCGCGAAAGTCGAGTTGCCCGCGGGCGTCGCGCCGATCTGGCTCGAAGAGGTGCTCGCCGCGATCCCGCGCGCCGAACGCCTGCGCTGTGCCGCACTGGCCTGGTTCGCGCCGCGGCGCTGGCTGGAGCGCGCCTGCGGCGGCGGGGACACCGACGCCGAGCGCGTCGCGACCGTGATCTTCTCGTCGGGCAGCACCGGCGAACCCAAGGGCGTCGAGCTCACGCACTGGAACGTGGGCGCCAACGTCGAGGGCATCGCGCAGGTGTTCCCGCTGCGGCAGCAGGACCGCCTGCTCGGCATCCTGCCGCTCTTCCACTCGTTCGGTTACCTGTCGCTCTGGGTCGCGCTGCAGCGCGGCCTCGGTCTGATCTGCCACCCGAATCCGCTCGACGCCAACGCGATCGGCGAGCTGGTGGCGCGGCAGCGCGTGACGATGCTGCTGGCGACGCCGACCTTCCTCGCGATCTACCTGCGCCGGATCGCCCCGGGCCAGTTCGGTTCCCTGCGCGTCGTGCTGGCTGGCGCCGAAAAGCTGCCCGAGCGTCTGGCGGAGGCGTTCCTCGACCAGTTCGGCATCCGCCCGCTCGAGGGCTATGGCGCCACCGAATGCGCACCGGTCATCGCCACGAGCACGCTCGACTTCCGCGGGCCAGGGTTCTTCCAGGCCGGCAGCAAGCGCGGCTTCGTCGGCCAGCCGCTGCCCGGCATCGCACTGCGCGTCGTCGACCCCGAGACCTTCACGGAGCAGGCGCCCGGCACCAGCGGGCTGCTGCTCGTGCGTGGGCCGAACGTGATGCGCGGCTATCTCGGCCGGCCGGACCTGACGGCCGCCGCGCTGCGCGACGGCTGGTACGTGACGGGCGACATCGCGCGGCTCGACGACGAGGGCTTCGTGCAGATCACCGACCGGTTGTCACGCTTCGCGAAGATCGGCGGCGAGATGGTGCCGTTCGGCAAGGTCGAACAGGCGCTGCAGCAGGCGGCCGGGAGCGACGTGCCGGTGTGCGCGGTCACCGCCGTCCCCGACGCGAAGAAGGGCGAACGCCTCGCGGTCGTGACCACGCTCGACGCCGCGGCGATCGATCGGGCGCTGGCCGGGCTGGCGGCACTGGGCCTGCCGAACCTGTGGATTCCGCGCCGCGACGCCTGCGTCTGCGTCGCGGCGCTGCCGGTGCTCGGCAGTGGCAAGCTCGACCTGCGCGAGGTCCGGCGCATCGCGGTGGCGGCGCTCGGCACGCCGGAGTGAGCGCCGCGCGCCTACTGGTGTTCGGGGTCGGGTTCTTCCGGTGCGGGCAGCCGGCGCAGCGGATCCTGGCGGAAGAGCAGCATCAACTGCTCGTAGACCGCCGGATACTCGGTCTCGACGATGTCGGGCGCCTCGAAGAAGGTCTCGACCATGACCGCGAAGAACTCGCTCTCGTTCTCGGTCGCGTACTCGTCGATCCCGCTCTCCTCGCCGAGATCCAGCCGGTGGCAGAGGTCGTCGAAGGACTTGCTGAACACCGCCTTGAAGGCCGCAGCGTCCATGTCGGGGTGCAGCGGCGGGATGCCGTCGGCCTCGCCGCCGTTCAGCATGTCG
>CAZSKV010000834.1:0-1811 GCA_964607495.1 uncultured candidatus Brocadiaceae bacterium | reverse complement strand
GGTCCGGCAGCAGCTCGCCCGCGATCGCGCCGCGGGGCTGCTGCCGTTCTGCCTGTGCGCGAGCGCCGGCACGACCAGCACGGGGGCGATCGATCCCCTGCCGGAGCTGGCGGAACTCTGCGCCACGGAGCGGCTGTGGTTCCATGTCGATGCCGCCTACGGCGGCGCGGTGGCAATCGTCCCGGAGGCCCGCAAGCTGCTGCGTGGGATCGAGCGTTGCGATTCGATCACGATCGATCCGCACAAAGGCCTCTACGTGCCCTTCGAATGTGGCTGCCTGCTCGTGCGGGACGTGGAGACGCTGCGCCGCGCGTTCACGGCCGACGGCAGCTACCTGCAGGACGTGCCACGCGATGAGGTCAACTTCTTCGAACGCGGTCCGGAGCTCTCGCGCGGCAACCGCGCACTGAAGCTGTGGTTCTTGCTGCGCGCCCAGGGCACCGAACCGATAGCCGCCGCGGTGCGCGAGGATCTGCGCCTGTGCCGCCTCGCGCGCCAGCTGCTCGGCGCGGACCCGCGCATCGAGATCGTGACCGAGCCGATCCTGTCGGTGTTCGCCTTCGCGGTGGCTGGTGGCGAGGCCGCCGGCAAGCGCCTCGTGGAGCGGCTCCTGGCCGATGGCCATACGATGCTCTCGTCGACCCGGGTGACTGATCGCTTCGTGCTCCGCTTCTGCGTCGTCAACCACCGGACCACCGAAGCCGACATCCGCTCCAGTGTGCAGCGCATCCTCGGGTCAATCGACTGAGGGGCCCCGGGGTACGCGTTTCCGGCGTGCAGAGCATCAGTTCCGGCGCCAGCGCTTGGGCACCAGGCGCCACCAACCGAGCCCGAAACTGCGCCGCAACAGGCGCAGACCCCGCTGGTGCCGCACGGCCTCTTCGTCGACCCCATAGCGCTGCTCCGTTCCGACCGGGCAGGCGCGGCGCACTGCGCAGTGGTCGGTGCAGCCGCCGCCATGGCGGTGCGTGGCGCAGGCGCGCAGGTCGATACCCCCATCCCCATCGCAGACCTGGATCGGACACGCCGGGACGCATGGCTTCGCGCACTGCAGGCATGGCTGGAAGCTCGCCGGAATCCTGGGCATGAAGTTGCAGCCGAACGGGTACCCGGCCACCAGCACCGCGGCGCGCACGGAGAGCCATGGGCCGAAGGTGGGATGCAGCAGGAAGCCGCTGACCGGGCTCATCGTCCCGAGCCCAGCCGACTCGCCGAGTTGGGCGAAGTTCAGCGTCCGGCAGGCATCCGGATACACAGTCCGCGCGGCGACCCCCTGCGCCGCCAACCAGGCTACGACCTCCTTGGTGAAGGCCACAGTCCGGGCACCCACCGGGTCGGCGCCGTCGCAGCGCGGATCCTGGCGTGGCAACCGCCGCCAGAACTCCGATCCCCCCGAGCCGAGGACGACGATCGTCTGGCAATTCGGCAGGAACTCGCGTGCCCGCCGCCCCCGGGGCTGACAGAGATCGAACTCGGCGCAGTCGGCCAGACCGACCAGGTTCAGGCCGATGTCCGCGGCGCGGGTCTCGAGTTCTTGCAGCAGGGCGCGCGACACGGGCCTCTCTTCGGCCCCGTCCAGTACCAGCGCAAGGATGTGGGGGCCAGGGCGTTCCGCGATCCTCCCGGAACGCAACCCCGCAGCGAGGCTGGAGCCGGGTGCTGGCACGCAGCAATCGGCCCCCCTGGCCGAGCCATGGCCGGCATGGCGCACTGCGGCGCTACAGCGACGATTGCTCGCCTCGCGCGACGATTCCAGACGGTAGTAGCGACCCAAACCCATCATCGCGGTCGAGCCGCTCGGGGGGCGTCGG
>CAZSKV010000833.1:0-1531 GCA_964607495.1 uncultured candidatus Brocadiaceae bacterium | reverse complement strand
TGCCATACCTATGGCGCAGGCGCCCGGTCCGGATCGCCGATGCCGTGGCGCTTGAGCTTGCGGTGCAGCGTCGTGTAGTCGATCTTGAGCGCACGGGCGGCCGCGGCCTTGTTGCCGGCGGCCTGCGCGAGGGAATGGCGCAGGATCTCCGCCTCCAGCACGTCGCTCGCGCGGCGGATCTGCTCGGCCAGCGACAGGTCGCCGCCGGCCGCGTGGAGCTGGTGGCTGCCCGGCAGCATCGCTTCGAGGTCGAGGCTCTCGATCGTGCCGCCGGAGCAGAGCACGACCGCGCGCCGCACCACGTTGCGCAGCTCACGCAGGTTGCCGGGCCAGGTGTGCCGCTGCAGCTGCTGCTGCGCCGCCGGCGCGAAGCCGGCGACGTGACACCCCATCTCGTGGTTGGCTTCGGCGAGGAAGCGCTCCGCGAACGGCAGCAAGTCCTCGGGCCGCTCCCGCAGGGGCGGGATCCGCAGGCTGGCCTCGGCGATCCGGTGGTAGAGATCGAGACGGAACCGGCCCGCGTCGATCTCGCGCCCGAGCTCGGCATTCGTTGCTCCGAGCAGGCGCACACGGAACGGGACTGGCTCGCGGCCACCGACCGGGGTCACCGTGCGCTCCTGCAGCGCGCGCAGCAGCTTGCCCTGCAGGGCGAGGGGCAGGTTCGCGAGTTCGTCGAGGAAGAGCGAGCCACCGTCGGCCGCACAGAACAGGCCGGCATGGTCGCGATCCGCGCCGGTGAACGAGCCCTTCTTGTGCCCGAAGAGCTGGCTCTCGAGCAGCGGCTCGGGCAGGGCCCCACAGTCGATCGCCACGAACGGGCCGGCGGCCTGCGGGGAACGGCGGTGGATCTCGCGCGCGACGACCTCCTTGCCGGTCCCCGATTCGCCGGTGATCAGCAGCGAGAGCGTGCCCTGGCGGGCGAGGCGGTCGATCCGGGTCTCGAGTTCCTTGGCCGCCGCCGAGCCGCCGAATCCCGGACTGCGCCGGGCGAGTTCCTGCTCGAGGCGACGCACCTCCTCCCGCAGCCGCCGCTGCTCGGCCGCGCGCTCGACGACCGCGAACAGACGCTGCCGGTCGAAGGGCTTCTCCAGCCAGTCGAAGGCGCCCTCCTTGATCGCCCCGACCGCGGTCGCGACCTCGTCGACTGCCGAGAGCAGGATGACTGGCAGCTCCGGGTCGAGACCACGGACCGTCCGCAGCAGGTCGAGGCCCGACCGCCCGGGCATCCGCACGTCGGTCAGGATCACCTGCGGCAGGCTCTCTTGCAGCAGCCGCTCCGCCTCCGCCCCATCGCCGGCCTCCCGCACCGCGAAACCCGCTGCGGCGAAGAGTTCCCGCAGGACCCAACGCAGGTCGGCCTCGTCGTCGACGATCAGGATCGAGCGCGCGTTCATCGACAGCCTGCTGGGACGGGGCTGCGAGCCAGCCAGAGCAGCGCCCGCGCCCCGCCGCGCGTGCGCGGATAGAGCCGGACCGTGCCGCCGAGCTGCTCGGCGATCTTGCGACTCGACACGAGGCCGAGGCCGGTGCC
>CAZSKV010000832.1:0-2253 GCA_964607495.1 uncultured candidatus Brocadiaceae bacterium | reverse complement strand
AGGCCGACTTCAACGGCGACGGGAGGGTCGACTACGCGACAGGGCGTTATGGGACCTTGTGGTCGATCCCCAGCATCGAGCTGATCTTCAATCTCGGCGGGCTGCAGTTCACGCGCGCCACCGTGGGGCGCATTCCGGCGTTCCGCGAGGACGTGCTTTCGCTGTGCGCGATCGACGTCGATCGGGATGGTGATCCCGACCTCATAGCAGGCACTGGGGGAAGCGGCGTGCGAGTGTTGATGAACCAGGGTGGCACGTTCACCGACGAGACGTCGTTGCGGATGTTTGGCGGCACCTGGTATGCGAACCGGATCGTTGCGTGCGACGTGAACCGCGACGGGTGGCAGGACTTCCTCATCGCCCCGGGGGTGAATGGCATCGCCAAGGAGCGGGTCATGGTGGCCGTGAACACCGGGACCGGCAGGTTCGTGCCCGAGGCAGCACTCTCCGGGCACGCCGGGTACGCCTGGGACATCGCCTGCGGCGATACTGACGGCGACGGATGGCCGGAGATCGTCGTGATCCGCGAGGACTACGTCCAGCAGATGTACTCGTGCTCGGCGCAGGGGATCGTGGACGTGTCGCACCGCCTGCCGCAGTCCCTGATGGTGCCGTTGGCCACGGGTGTGCTCGTGGATGTCGATCACGATGGGTTCCTCGATCTCGTGGTGGCGGAGTTCTCCGGTAGCCTTGGGCCACGGGTCCTGGTGAACGACCGCCGTGGCACGCTGCGCCAAGCCGGAATCCTCGGTGGGCCGCCGGACCGGAGCGGCAACGAGATCCTGGTCGCGGACTTCGACGGCGATGGGGATGCGGACATCTGTGATGGGCGGGCAACCTCGTGGTTCCCGCTCGAGACCTGGATGGCGCTCTTCGTCGGATTGCCACGGCAGGCCTACGTGCCGAGGTCCATTCTGCGCGGCGGCACGTGGACGCACTGGTTCACGACGGCACCGGGGCACGTGGTCGCCCCGTGGCTTTCCGCAGCAATCGGGCCGCGCCAGAACCTGGGTGCGCTCGGGGATTGGTTCCTCGACCCGGCCAGCAGCGTGAGTCTGGGTCTGCTCCCGGTGAATGCCCAGAACTTCGCGACGCTCGCGCTGCCGGTTCCACCCACGGGCCTGCCCCTGGGCTTGCGGATCTACACGCAAGCACTCGACCTCGATCCGGCGGTGCCGTCCCGCTCGCACGTGATGGGCGTGGGGTCGGGAACGGTCCAGTAGGCGACCCCAGGCTCAGCCGCTGCCTTCTGCCGCCTTGGCTGCGTTCCAGAGCGCCTCCATCCGCGCGAGCGAGGCCGTGCCGAGTTCCTTGCCGAGCGCTTGCTCCACGTGCCGGAAGCGCCGCACGAACTTCTCGTTGGTTGCGCGCAGCGCGAGCTCGGGGTTCACGCCGCGGTGGCGGCAGAGGTTCACGACCGCGAAGAGCAGGTCGCCGGCCTCGCTCTCGATGCGGCCGCGGTCGCCGCCGGCGATCGCCTCGTCGAGCTCGCGCAGCTCCTCGCCGATCTTCGCGCGCGGGCCGCTCGCATCCGGCCAGTCGAAGCCGACGCGGGCCGCCTTCTCGCCGATCCGGAACGCGCGCAGCAACGCCGGCAGATCGCGCGGCAGGCCGTCGAGCAGGCCCTTGGCGGCGGGGCGGCCGGCCTGCTCCTCGAGCTTGATCCGCTCCCATTGCGCGAGCACCTGCTCCGGGTTCTCCGCGCGCGCCGCGCCGAACACGTGCGGATGCCGGCGGATCAGCTTGTCGGCGATCCCGGCGGCGACCTGCTCGAGGTCGTAGCGGCCGTGCTCCGCGGCGATCTGCGCGATCATGAACGCGTTCATCAGCACGTCGCCGAGTTCCTCGCACTCGGCCGCGGGCACACCCTGCTGCAACGCTTCGACCGCCTCGTAGCTCTCCTCGAGCAGGTGCGGCGCCATGCTGCGCTCGGTCTGCTCGCGATCCCAGGGGCAGCCCCCGGGCGCACGCAGGCGGGCGACGGTCTCGATCAGGCGGAGGAGTTGGGTGTGGCCGGGCACGCGGGCACCGTAGACGGCGTGTGCACGACGGTCCACAGCAGCACGCCGACGAGCCCGTAGTGGCCGACCGGCCACTCGTCGAGCTGGCGCCAGAGCGCCTCGCCGAGCAGGCTCTTCTGCCGGAGCGGCATCGCGATCAGCAGCAGGCCTGCGGTCGTGAACCAGATTCCGCGCACCCGGCCGCGCCCGGGTCCCCCGGCGCAAAAACCGAAGAGCGGCACCGCCGCGAGCG
>CAZSKV010000831.1:0-6485 GCA_964607495.1 uncultured candidatus Brocadiaceae bacterium | reverse complement strand
ACCGAGAGCTCGGCGATCGCCTGCTGCCACTGCCGCCTGTTCATGTACGCCTCGCCCTTGTAGAGGTGGGCGAGCGTCGCCGTCGACACCCGCTCGGCCAGCGGCGTCCACGAGGTCACGTCGATCCAGGGCATGCCCTGGAACACGTTCTTGACCGTGCCGACGAGCTCGAGGCGCTCGTACTGCTTGAAGCGATAGAGGTCGGGCAGGTTCTTGTGCTCCTTCGCGATGAAGAGCAGCCCGAACACGTCGTCGTAGGCTTCCTTGCGCCAGATCGGCTGGTCGGCCGACCACGCGTAGAAGTTCGCGTAGTCACTCGGTACGAACCGGGTGAAGAACGGATTCGAGACCTTGCCGAGGGTGCTGAACTGCACGGTGAAGCGCACCGTGACGTTCTTGAACGCGTCGGGGGTCGAACGAATCATCGTCAGCGTCGTGGGGACGGCGTTGTCGTCATCACCACCGCAGATGGCGCTCTGCGCCAGCAGAGCAGCGACCGTCAGAATCAGTGCCTTGTTCATCGCGTTTCCTCTTCTCCGTGCCTGTCTTCGCGCTCCTACGAGTCGTCAGAGAGCCGATCCATGAGCTTCTGCAACGCGGCGTTCAGCAACTCGTCCGGCACGTCCTCGCTGTCGTGAACCAGCTCACGGAGCAGTTTGATCCGCTCCGCCTTGGTCAGGGACTTCTCGAGCAAGTCCTCGACGATCTGGTCCACCCGCGGGTCCGTACTGGTCATCGTTGCCAAAATCCTGGTTGCAGCGGCCTTGGGATGGGCTTCTCCCCGAAGGGATCATCCCACCGGCAATCCCTATCGGAGGTTCGACCTGCCGGTCTTGACGGCAACTCGCGGAATCGGACACCCCCCTCCCGGGTGGTATCCTTCCAGGCGAACCTTCGAGACCAGAATCAGGAACTTGCACCGATGAAGACCCTTCCTGCGCTTTGCCTTGCCGCCCTGAGCCTGTGGACCGCCCCCGCTGCGGCCCAGGTGGTGATCCGTGAGGTCAATTTCACCCCGCAGAGCGCCGCCGACGACCAGTGGATCGAGCTCGTGAACCTCGGCACGACCAAGGCCGACATCTCCAGCTGGTCGCTCTACCTGTCGGCGAGCTCCACGAGCAACTACTGGTTCGGTTTCCCCGCAGGCACCGAGATCCCGAGCGGGGGCTTCCTGCGCGTGCACTGGTTCGTTCCGGTCCAGCCGAGCACCGCAACCGATGTCTACACGGGTGACACGGTGTTCCACTTCCTCTTCGGCTACGGCGGGACGCCGATCCCCGTCAGCGGCGGCGCGCTCGCACTGCTCAACACGCAGTCGAACCTGAAGATGAACGACCCTGCGAGCATCGAGGACTGGCTGTCGTGGGGCGGCAACGGCTGGAAGCGCGAGACGCTCGCGGTCGCGGCCAACAAGTGGGTCAGCTCGGCGTTCGTGACCGCCTCCATCGAGAAGGACAGCATTGCGCGCAACCTGCGGGCAACCGGGCAGCCGGTGCCGGTCTCCGCGTTCTTCCACGACGCCTCGCCGAACTCGCTGCAGGACAACGCCGGCGGCGCATTGTCCCTGGCCTACGGCGACTCCTGCTCGTCGGGCAGCATCAATGGCGCCGGACTCTCGCAACGCTCGGTTGCCGCGGTCGGCAACCGCGACTACGGGATGACCTTCTCGGGCACGGCGGCGACCTCGCTCGGCCAGTTCGCGGTGCTGCTCGTCTCGGGCGGCCAGGCGAGCCTGCCGATCGGCAACTGCACGATCTACGTCGACCCCACAGTCCTCGCGGTGCTGAACCCGGTGCCCACCACCGTGAACTCGACCGACGTGCCGCTGCCGCTGATCGCGGACGTCCAGGGCGCGACGCTCTACTTCCAGGGCCTCGTGATCCCCGCGATCCTCACCCCGGTCGACTACGGCTTCACGAACGGCCTGCGCGTGACCTGCAGCAACCTCTAAGAGGAGTACCGCGTACTTTCCTACGAGGATTCCTGCCTCGCTCCCTGCCAACCGTCGGGCCAGGGAGGGAATCCTCGTAGCAAAGTACGCGGTACTTCATTGCTCGTCGTACTCGGCGGTGTTCGTGACGAGGCCGCTGCCGCGGTCGGCTGGAGCGTCGATCAGTGCGATGGCGGTCGACCCCCATGACCGGATCTCGACGTTCAAGCGGGGATCGAAGTCGTCGCGGTCCAGGTGGCCGACCATGAAGTGGAAACAGAGCACGCCGCCCGGCGCCAGGCGCTCGACGAGCTTCTGGGCCCGGTAGGCGCTCTTGACCGGGTCCTCGGCGACCGCGGCGTAGGGCGGGTCGAGGAAGACCAGATCCGGCTTGATCTCGGTCTCCTCTCCCTCTGGCGTGAGGATCGGGGGTTCCCAGGCGTCGAGTCGCAGCACATGGCTACGGCGTTTGGCATCGTCGCCGAGCATCTGCAGGTTAGCCCGCAGGACCTGCAGCGCCTGGTGACCCTTCTCCAGGAAGAGCACGCGCCTGGCCCCGCGTGACAGCGCCTCGATTCCCGTTGCCCCGGTGCCGGCGAACAGATCCCAGACCTCTTTCCCGGCGACCCAGTCGCCGAGGATGTTGAACAGCGCCTCCCGCACCTGGCCGAGCAGCGGTCGAGTGCCGTAACCCCGGACCGACCTGAGAACGCGTCCGCCATACTCACCGGCGATCACCCGCAACGACATTCGCCATGCCTCCTCGCTAGACTGCCGCGGCGACACCTGAACCCAAGGCTCGAGATGAACTTCACTGGGAACATGGTGGCCTTGGTCACCCCGTTCCGCAACGGATCGGTCGACCAGAAGGCCCTCACCGATCTGGTGGATCGTGTGCTGCTCGGAGGCGTGGCCGGCGTGGTCCCGTGCGGAACCACCGGTGAGTCTCCTACCCTGTCGCACGAAGAGCACGATGCGGTCGTCGCGATGACGATCGACGCCGTTCGGGGCCGGGTTCCGGTCGTGGCCGGCACGGGTTCGAACTGCACCGACGAAGCCATCCGCCTGACACGGGCAGCTGGCCGGCATGGCGCCACCGCCGTGCTCTCGGTCAATCCCTACTACAACCGGCCGAGCCAGCAGGGTCTGGTCCGTCACTTCCAGGCCATCGCCGACGCCAGCATGGTCCCGGTCGTGCTCTACAACATTCCTGGGCGCACCGGGGTCGAGCTCTCGATCGAGACGATCGCAACCCTGGCGAAGCACCCGAACATCCACGCAATCAAGGAGGCGACGGGAAACGTCGAAAACGTGACCCGGATCCGCGCTGTCAGCGACCTGGCCGTCTTGAGCGGCGACGACTCGCTGACCTTGCCCATGCTCGCACTCGGAGCCCAAGGAGTGATCTCGGTGCTCAGCAACCTTCTACCCGCACGCATGACCGAACTCGTGCGCGCCGGACTGGCGGGCGACTTCGACGAGGCGCGGGCTCTGCACGACCACCTCTATCCGCTGATGAAGTCGCTCTTCGTCGAGACGAACCCTGCTCCGGTGAAGGCAGCCCTCGCTCACGCCGGCTGGATCCTGGAGGAACTGCGCCTGCCGCTCTGCCCGATCGCCGCCGAGAACAGGCAGCGGCTGGTGGCGGATCTCGAGCCATTCCTCGCGGAAATCAGCCGCTAGGCAACCTGCACGCCATGGGGGAAGCACCAGCGCCAACTCATGCCGCGATCATCCGGCTTGGCGACCAGGTCTTCCCGCTGCAGGAGAACCGCACATACTCGCTCGGCTCGGCCGCGATCAACGATCTGATCCTGCACCATGCCTCGATCCGCCCGATCCACGCACGGATCACCTGGCGCGCCGGCGTCGTGACCCTGGAAGTGCTCGGCGACGGCGAGCCGGCGCGCCTGATCGTCCAGCCCGGAGCAAGGCTGCGCGTCGGGGCGATCCCACTGACCCTCGAAGCAGCCGTGCTCGACCCCTGGCGCGCGGGCCAGCGCGCCACCGGAGCTCCACCGCTGCGTGCTGCTTCCGAGGCGACCTTCGCCCAGATCCTGGCCGGGGAGCTGCGCCGGGCGCCATGGTTCGGTCTGTCCCTGCTCGCACACGCAGTACTGTTCCTGTTCCTGCTCTGGTACTTCGATCGGCCGGGCGCCGGGAGCGCTCACCGCGCGCTCTTGGGCATCAGCGAACGCCAGGGGGACGCCCCGGAGTCTCCCGGCGAGGAGAAGCCTCCCGACGCCACCCCGGAGTCAGGTCCGCCGGAGACGGATCTGACCACGACCGACACCGAGGCCGCTGGCGAGCTGATGCCGGACCCGAACGCCGCACCGGCAGAGGACCTCGGCGACCCGTTCGCGCCGCCATCTGCCAGGACCGATCCGTCGGGCCTCTTCGCGCGGATCGGCGGCCGGCAGCGCGGCAACCGTGAGACGGGCACGGACATCCTCGAGCTCGGCAACTCGGCTCTGCAAGCCGGGGGCTTCAAGAAGACGGTCGGCGCCATGCGCCGCAGCGGTCTCGAGATCGTGTTCGTCGTCGACTCGACCGGTTCGATGGGCAGCGTCCTGCAAGGCGCCAAGGACCGGATCTCGGCGATGGTCGACGTGCTGCACGCGCTGGTGCCGGACGCCCGCGTCGGCGTGATCACCTACCGCGACCACGGCGGTGCCGAGAGCTACCTGCTGCGCCAGGTGCCGCTCTCTCGCGACGCCTACCGCGCGATCAACTTCGTGCAGACGATCACGGCCGCTGGCGGCGGCGACCGCGAAGAGGCAGTAGCCGATGCGCTGAAGAACGCCTTCAAGGAGCGATGGAGCACTGCGGCACGCCGCGTCGTGGTGCTGGTCGGGGACGCACCGCCGCATCAGGCGAGCGAGGCCTACGCGCTCTCGGCCGTGCGCGGCTTCGCGAGCGACGGCCGCTCGTACGTGCACGCGATCGTCACGAGTTCCGACGACACCCGCAATCTGCCGAGCGACACGATGGCGTCGTTCACGAAGATCGCGAAGGCCGGCCGCGGCGTCTGCCTCGGGTTCGAGGACGAGCAGCGCGTGCTGCAGCAGGTGCTGAGCCTGGCGTTCGGCCAGGAGTACAAGCGCAACCTCGAGGAGGTCTACAAGGTCGTCGCCGAGCAGAACCGCAAGGTCGCCCCCTGGGCGCTCGACCTCGTGCGCCGTGGCGACCGGGGTGCGCTCGACAAGGCGTTGCGCAACGATCCCGTCGACGCCGAAGTCGTCAAGGCACTCGCCCGCACGCGCGACCTCGGGACGGCGCTCTACCTGATCGAAACGCTCGGTCGGGGCAGCCCGCAGATGACCGAGGCCGGCCGCCACGCCGCCGCCCACGCGCTGCAGCAGGTTCTCGCGCTGCCGCTGCCACCGCTCGACGCCGAGCGGGGCGGCACGCTCGGCGCTGCGGACCTCGCGCAGCTGCGGGACAGGGCACGCCGGACGCTGTAGGCCGGCACCCACGCGGCATAATCGGCCGCCATGCTGCGTTCCCTGCTCCCGCCCTGCCTGCTGCTGCTGCCCGTGGCGGTGGCGGCGCAGGATCCCCTGCCGCTTCGCGTGCTCTATGCCGGCGAACCCACAACGGCGCACGCCGAGGCGTTCGCCAGGTTCCTCGCCGCCCGCACGCGCGGCGTGACCGTCGTGGCCAACTCCAAGGTGAGCGCCGAGGCCCTCGCCGCCCACGACGTGCTCGTCGTCGACGGGCACGTGCTCGACAAGAACGAGGCTGGAGCGATCAAGATCAACCACTCCGGGTTCCCGTTGTCGCTGGACGATTTGCAGGGCAAGCCGACGGTGCTGATCGGTGGCACCGGCGGGCAGATCAGCGACAGGTTCCAGCTCAAGCTCGGCTGGAACTACGGTTGACTCTGCCTCTCCGAACGGATCGTCGTGCCACGATCCAGTCACGAGGTGTTCCGGACGCCGTTCCCGATCGACGAGCAACCGACGCCGTTCGCGACCCCGGAGCACTACTTCACATTCGACCCCAAGGTGGAGAAGGAGCTGCCGACGCTGCGCATCACGCGCGACAAACCGCGCGAATGGGGACTCGTGACCACCGACCTCGGCTTCCGCGATTCGCCCGACGTCGACTGGATCGCTGGCGGGATCCACAGCAAGGGCCCGGGCTACGCGGCGATCGCCCGGCACGGCGCATTCCTGCTCTGGGGCTTCCATGGCTCGCCGGACGAGATGACCGAGACCGGCCAGAAGCTGTTCCTGAACGTGCTCAGCCATGCGCACAAGCACGCGGGCGCGCGCGTCGAGGTCCGGCGCGAGACCGCACCGCGTGACGTGTTGGCGAATTCGCTGCGCACCTGGCTCCCGCGCACGCCGGCCGCCGACCGCGCCAAGCGCCTCGATCAGATGCTCGGCACCACTTCCCTCGAAGGCGTCGACTTCGACGCGCCCGAGACCGTCGAGAAGTGGCTCGGCGCAAACCTCGGGTTCGTGCGCGCCGACACGCGCAGCAGGTTCGGGATCGATGCCGAGTGCAAACAACTCGGCGTGGCCAATCACGTGCCGGCGTTCCTCGACGC